>NZ_JADOVC010000013.1:0-105029 GCF_015751645.1 Flavobacterium sp. CG_9.1 | reverse complement strand
GGGAAAAGAATTAATTTTCTTTTCTTTGTTCTGAAAAAATATTTCATCTTCATTTGCGATTCCTGACTCTCGCATTTATTAATTGAATTCAAGTTTTAAAACAAAAGTTAAACTCTTTTTTTGACAAGATTTGATAAACGCTATTCTCCTACTACCACCAACCGTTAATATTATATCTAACAATAGTGGCTTTAGGTCCATTCCCATAAGCAACACCAATATCTCGAGCTGCGTTCATCGATGCATTCTTAAGGTCTATGTCATCCTGTTGCTCTTTCAATTGAAATTTCCAATCTCTCTGATCAATTTCTTTAACTCTTTGTGCAATCTTGTTTGATAATGCAAGAGCCTGTTTATAACAAGCAGCATTTGGATCAATTTGAGCTAAAAATTGTCCTGAAATGTCAGCGCCGTATGTGTCTTGAGAGGCATTCCAATTTGTATTTGCTTCTTGTAATTTTATTATACAATCTCTATCAATTTGTTTTTGATAAATTGGCCCTACGGCATCCATAGCTTTATCATAGCAACCTTTGCACACTTCAGGAACATTTATTAATAAAGCTATAGCTTCCTCAAATTTATTTTGACTAGTTAGGGTTTGACCTTCTTTAATAATAAAGTCGCATTTACTATTGTAATATTCTATAATTTTTGATTTACCATTTTCTACAAAGCTTTGAATATTGATATTACTTGGACTAATTTTCTTTATTGCAGCAATATATGCTTTGGTTTCATTTTCACCAACTCCTTTGACGCTGATTGACGTACTTGAAAATTTAGTGCCTTCTATTCCATCACCAATAAATAATGTTACTTCCAAAACAAAAGCCGTCATTGCGGGAGCGGTTGGAGTCAAATCCTTACTAATAACATTTACATTAGTAGTAATAATAAACCGTTGATTATATGCCGATCCACCCATTCCGTTTTGCGTGACGATTTGGCTTAACTTATTTGCTAAAATACTTCGCGCTGCATCAGGCATTTTATCTATTTGTTGCGGCACAAAAGCTGCTAAAGTTATTCTAGCAATGTCATTTGCACTTCCTTTCTCATTTTGAGCAAAGGAAAAACTGTAACACATTATAAGAATGTTCCATAAAATAATTTTCTTCATATTATTTGTTTGATTATATAATTATAGACTTTTACCTCCAATCACCATAACAACTTTTCCAGTTCCAATTGGATACGTAGAACAAGGCAATTGATGTGTTTTTTTCATATATTTTCTTAATTTTGTTCCAAAATCATCTACACTAAAAGCTGATCCCTCCCCGTCCCTTAAAGGTATCCTTACACTTGTTAACTGCATTAAAGTTGAAGTCTTTGGCCCTAATGTAAAGGCTCCATTTACAGTGTTCGATTTAAACCATTTCTTTATATCGTCAGATAATTCATCTCCATCCTCGTTGATTTCACTATTCATTTTTTTAGTAGAATTTTCATAAACTTGAATTTCAACTGTGATTTCTCGACCTTTTGTAAACATTTCTTCAAAATAGATCATTAATTGGGAATTAAAATTGTCAATATGAGATAAAACAGCTGTTTCTAACATTACAGGTAACGAAGCTCCAATCAATTCATTTCCAGTACCACTTGCTGCACCTGCGGGCTTGTTAGATCCAGCATCGACAGCTTTTAATGAAAAAGTAACCGCTTTTTTTGGTCCTTTAGACTCAACAGACCATGATACATACAAAATCAAATGTGGTCGTGCTGTATTCAATATTAAATCTTTATCTCCCTGTTGAACACTATTTCCATCTTCACTCGTTTCCATACTTTTTAGGGCATTTCCGTCTTGAATACTTTTTAATGTTTGAGACAAATTCTCAAGTGGATATCCTCTTTCCAACATTAATTTTTCGACATTAGTTATAACTTGACCTAGCTCAACATTTAACAACGCCGCAGAATAATCAGGTACCATTTTTTTTTCTCCTTGTTTATCCACTTCGTTCATGTATCCGTTTGAGTTCATCCAGATATCATCGGGAAAAACCATTATAGACGGTTTGTTTATCGCTTGTGAAAACACTAATGTTGTTGACAATAAAAACATTACTATAGTGATAACATTTTTTAAATATTTATTTTTCATTTTACAATTAAATTTTAAGTATTCCATCAGAAATCATTTTTTGTTTTAATTCTGCCCTTAACACGCGAACTTCTAATCCAAAGGTTACGCTTTTATCAACACTCACTTTCAGTGACTTTAATTCCTTTTTTATAGAAATAAAATTATCATATTCACCCTTGTAGGCAAAAAATTTACTAAAGTAGGCTTCCTTTTTATTTTGTGCATTTACTTCTAATATTATTGGTATTAAATTACAACCTGATTTACCATCATTAATTCCATAAAAAAGAACATCCCTAATTGCTTTAATTTTAGCATTTTCCATAGCAGATGCTTTATTACTGCCATTTCCCCATGCTATCAAAGATTGAGAACCATCTAATTCAATTCTAATACATTCGGTTTTTAATGGATAATTGCCTGCAGTTATTTTTGATGAGTTACAACTTGAAAGTAAAAGTGATCCGCCAATTAAACCGTAAATCAGTTTTATACTAATTTTCATTTTTAATTATTTTAAATTAATTAAAACCTGCACCTAAAGACTTGATAATCCCTGCTTCCTCTAAATCTTTTCTTAGGTTAGCAACATTTACTGAAACTATAACTCCTATTTTATATTCTTTTCCTACCTTCATTCTATCCTCTGCTGCAACGGCACCGTCAGTAGACATGGAAACAAACTTCATATACTTGCCACCATCAGCAAAAAAAGGTTTAAAAAAATCTTCTTTTTCTACTTCTAGATTCACATTGTTGGTTAATGGTTTCTGACCTGGGACAGACTGAGTACCTGTAAACCCTTTAAAAATAATACCATGAACGGCATTTTTTTTGGCTTGATCAATTGCAACCTCAGGCTTTTTAGAATAGGACCAAACTTTAATTAAATAGTTTCCTTGAGTGCCAGTCTGAACGGCATCAATTTCATAACGCCATTCTTCAGTTGCTTTATCTGCTTTTTTTTTAGCTTGTGCGGTACTCGATAATGTAAAACCAAAAATCATTAAAAACACAATTACAGTTTTCTTCAAAATATCTTTCATTTATTTATTTTTAATAGAAAAGAACCCTTTCAACCATAATTTTTAATTGAAAGGGCTCGCTAATTATTTTATTTGTTTAATAAGCATACCTGCATAAAACTTTTTCCCTCCAGAAAACGTGGTACGATCAATATTAGTTTTATTTTCAGTTTCAACGTTACCAGCAACAGGAACCAAGGTATCATCTGGATTAAATGTGTTATCCCACACCGCATCTTTTTCAACTTTTATAGTTCCTACGCTTTTATATGTGATCAATCCTGTTTTAGGATCTTGATTCTGCTCAAGAACATCAAACTTTTCACCACCCTCTAAGCCTTCTTTTTTACCAATTTTAGCAGTAATTGGATCACCTGAGTAAAGCGGAGTTTTTGTTTTGAACACGTCATATTTTTTCTGAAGTTTAGCATACACGTTGTCAATGATCCTTACGGTAGAAAGTTCAATAATTTGATCTTCCGTTCTTTTTTCAGATAATGAAAATGTCACCAGACCAGTTGCGCTTTCTTCACCAACAAATTCTAGTTTAAACAAATCAGAAGTATCAAATGCAACTTTCTTTTTTGGATCCAGTGCAGTCTTATCTATCCAAAGATCTTTGTAAAAGGTATCAGAAGTAGTTTTATCCCATACTAACTTATATAAATATGATGTAGCCCAAATAGAATAACCCTCTTTTGTTTTTTCATAAACAGCATCAATTCCTTTGTTCGCTTTATCTAAAAGCATCGCCGGAATTTTTTGCGCGGCGACAGTTTTTGCTGCATCTCTGATTGCTCGGGCTATTGGTTCATTAGCCACAAAATTAAATTTATTTATTACTATAAATGTATTGTCAATTAATGATTCTCCAGCAGTTCTGAGAAGTGCTTCACCGTCAGACGAATTTTGAGCCGCCTTTGTTTCAAGAAATGAGGCGTTAAACACACCTCTGTCCTCAACTAACTTAGAATCAAAACTTCCATCAGCTTGCCTATCAAACCACTTAGCTACTAATTTGTTAGCGATTTTTTCTTTTTTTAGATACTTTTCAATTCTGAGTGGCATCTCTTTTGAAACGGAATCCATTTCTATTTCAAGTAAACCAGTGGCAAATGCACCAAGTTTTGAAGGTTTGTACATAGACGCCTTCTCTTCAGAGGTCAAAGGATAATTAATTGGATTGAAGGATTTTTGGCTTATTTGATGATCATTATACTTCTCAGGAAAAGGAGCATTATTAAATGCTTTAAGAACAATTTCCTTTTTGGGAAATTTATCCGATTCGATGACCATTGTATGTAAAGAACTTCTTCTAAATTTTAAATCTGCAGGTTTGTCTTGTGCTTGAGCAAATGTTCCCGAGCTGATTATTAGCCCCCATACTAGTAAATGTTTCTTCATTTTTGTAATTTGTTATTCTTTTTTAAATACGTTCGTTTTTTAAAGTGGTTTCTGAACTCCACTTTTTCTTTATGGCTGTCAACATGACAACACTATCAATCTTTTATTTTAATCTCCTATAATATGTTCCAGCCTACTATTTCTATTTTTCTCTAAAACAATAGATTATTCACAATTAACCACCACAACTAAATATTCCTGAGATCGCAGTGTCTTTATATTTGTCTCTTTTATATACTTCTACTATTGTAAATCTAAAAATACCTCGGCCCCATTTTGTTGGTAATTTAAAAGTTTGAACACCCATCACGTCTGCCAAATCTAAAATTCAAATGTCTTTTCCGTTCAAAGAAACCTTGAATTTTTTAACTCTTGAATTATTTTGCAATGCAGTTTTTGAAGATTGATATCCATTTAAAATTGGTAACTCTCTTACATTGCCACCCATTATTTGCCAATTATTTATTTCTAAAAACTCTCCAATTCCATAGTCGGAACTGCCTTCCACCCAAGCATTCGTAGGATCATGGTCAAAAACATAACTGGCTAAATATTTACTTTTCCCCTGTGATGATAAAATTGTAGAGGTTTTAATATTGCCTCTTTCAGGCCCCTCGCACATCTGATTGGGCATTGTCCATTGTTCAGTCGGAACATCATTAGATTCCACTGGCCGTACACCCCAGGATATAAATTTTTCACCATTTATTTTAGCCTTTATCGCTGGAAGCTGTCCATAACTAAACGAGCTAAATAGAATTGTTCCGAAAATTACCTTTAGATTATTCCTGTTTTCACTATTTTTTTGTGGTTATATAATTTTCGCATCGCATTTCTTTTTAGTTGTAAATTTTGCCTCTTGTCTCGTTTATTGTCCACAACAAAACTTTAATAATTAAATGTTTGGGGATTGAAAGTCTGAAAAATAGGTAATTTATTAATCATCAACCGCTCTGTCGTTACTTTAGGTTTTATGTTTTCTACATCACATTGTTCAACAGTTCTGATTTTTATTTTAGTAGATAAATTTGCATCTTGTTTTTCCAAATAACCATAACCATCAGAAGATGTACTGTTGTAACCTATCATCTCAAAACTGCCTTTTTGATATCTAAATTTATAATTATGTTGACCTCTAAGCAACTCATAATTTAAAATTAATATTTCTTTGTTAATTTCTAAATAAGGATGATTTTCAACTTCCGTTCTATCATCTGAGTAAGCCAAAAGGGAACTATTGTAGCATATTAATTTGTATTTTCCATCAGGTGTTTCAAAGAAAACAGCCGTTTTATAATCTCCATTTTTTGGATCTTTCTGAACTTT
Organism: Flavobacterium sp. CG_9.1; assembly: GCF_015751645.1. NCBI lineage: Bacteria > Pseudomonadati > Bacteroidota > Flavobacteriia > Flavobacteriales > Flavobacteriaceae > Flavobacterium > Flavobacterium sp. CG_9.1. The sequence continues at coordinate 99,179 of NZ_JADOVC010000013.1, read as the reverse complement.
GACAATGTCTTTAATATTGTCTTTATTTAAATCTCCTTCAATTTGAGAAATAAATTTAGTAAACCGGCGATTCACTATTTTAGACTGAGAATGACTACTACATATTGCTAAAACCGCGATTAAAACAAATAACTTTTTCAATCTTAATTTTATTAGTTTCCAAATTATAAGGCTTTTCAGAATACGCCCGTCATTTGATGTGATTTTTGAACTCCACTTTTATCAGTAATTCTTAATTTTGTAAATGTATACCTTGGAATTTTATGAGTTTTACGGTTTTCCACATTGTTTGAAAATAAATATTTAATATCATTGAATTTGACTAAATTTTAACATAACAGATTTTTAAGTTCCACAAAAAACTTTGATTTGTTTATCTCCAGATAAAACTCAGCAGGATTTAATCGGAAATTCTTTTATTAATTCTACCGAAAAAATTTCTTTACAAAAAGCATTATCAAGCAAATGAACAACTGTATAAAATATCATCATTAGTAAATATTTTTTGACGAAGAACGTTTTATTATTATTCTTGCACAATACCCACTTTTAATGATATTTCAAAATAAAATTTGTGGATCGGACGGCTCAGCCAGCATAAAAAATTATGAAACAATTCTTTATTTTTTATCAGAGAAAAGTTGCGAAATATGATAAAAAAAACTTTTGGTAAAATCAAATCCAAAAAAAATATCAACCAAAAATCTCAGTATCTTTCTGATACTTTATATTTACTACTGCCTTCTTAAATGCTTTGATTTTACTAATTAAAAATGACTATTGAAATCCTAAAACCCATTTAATGACAATTAGTACTATTTTAAAACAGGACGTTAAAATCACGTTTAAATGAGTATATTAATACTTGAATTTATAATTTAGCAAAAAATAATTTTATGAGCACTAAATCAATATTAAAGAAGTCATCACTTGACTTTTTAGAAAACTACCTTAATAATGCATCACCGACAGGTTACGAAAGTGAAGGGCAAAAACTATGGATGGACTATTTGAAACCTTATGTGGATACTTTTATAACGGATACTTATGGAACCGCCGTGGGAATTATAAATCCAGATGCTACTTATAAGGTTGTAATTGAGGGCCATGCAGACGAAATTTCATGGTATGTCAATTATATTACAGATGATGGATTAATTTATGTGATTAGAAACGGCGGTTCTGACCATCAAATTGCTCCTTCAAAACGAGTCAATATTCATACTAAAAATGGAATTGTTAAGGGTGTTTTTGGCTGGCCAGCGATACATACTCGAAATAGAAAGAAAGACGAAGAGGTAGCCAAAGTGGATAATCTATTTATTGATATTGGTTGCGAAACAAAAGAACAGGTTGACATAATGGGTGTTCATGTGGGTTGCGTGATTACCTATCCTGATGAATTCATGATTTTGAACGAAAACAAATTTGTTTGTCGCGCGATAGATAATCGTATGGGTGGATTTATGATTGCCGAAGTAGCTCGCTTGTTACATGAAAATAATATCAAACTACCTTTTGGATTGTACATTACTAATTCGGTTCAGGAAGAAGTAGGTCTTCGTGGTGCAGAAATGATTACTAAAACTATCAAACCAAATGTAGCAATTGTTACGGATGTCTGTCATGACTCCACTACTCCAATGATCGATAAGAAAATTGAAGGAGACACTAAAATTGGTAAAGGTCCTGTTATAACGTATGCTCCAGCTGTTCAAAATAATTTAAGAGAATTAATTTTAGAAACAGCTATGGCGAAAGAAATTCCATTTCAACGTTTAGCTTCCTCTCGTGTGACTGGAACGGATACTGATGCTTTTGCTTATAGTAATGGTGGTGTAGCGTCGGCCTTGATATCCTTGCCGTTGCGTTATATGCACACTACGGTTGAAATGGTTCATCGTGACGATGTTGAAAATGTGATCAAATTAATATATGAAACATTAATCAAGTTAGAAAACGAAGAAACCTTCTCCTATTTCAAATAGTTTTAGGAGCTGATCCCGCTATTCGCTGCAATCTTTGTGTCCTGAAAAAATCAGGACACAAAGGATTTTCACTACTATCGGGGCTAAAAAAACGCAATTCGAAATTTTGAATTGCGTTTTTTTTTTAAACTGACTTCCGTACATTTTAAAATATAATCAAGGACAACATTAACCGAAGCGCATTTAAAACAAATTCCCAAGGAAAAAAAGAAGTTTTACAAGACTTCGTCAAACAATTTTAAAAATATTCCAGAAAAATTGTTGAACCACTATGTTTGTAATGACTGATTATGTACTTCCAAATGCTATTGATCCCTTTGGATAACAATGCGCACAACAACTAGTGCCTCCTTATAAATATTGCTTCGTAGAAAAATTTTATGAAAATGCACCAGGCGGGTAATTCTACCAATCCAGAATAACTGAATTAACTTATTACTAAATTACCAGAGCACATCTCCCAAAAATGAGGCAAAACGAAATGTTGTGTCCACTTTTAGAAGATGAATCCAATTCCATTTGATTTAATTCCAGTACTTATTTCAAAAATAACGGCACAAGATTGGTCACCTAGCAACAAATAACTGACCCGAAAAATAATTTAGGATGGGTGATATTCATTAAAAAGCCGCAATTCTAAAGTGAATTGCGGCTTTTATTAAACTGTATTGTATAATTATCTATTTTTCAAGTAGTGCTTTAGCATTTAAAGAAAATCCAACAATATTAAGTACAAACCCAATAAAAATTAATGCTCCAGCAATTAGACCTGCTCTTCCAGAGTTTGGATACTCAATAAGTAGATAAATGGAAATCGATATCATAACAAGACTAATACTGTAAATTAAATTTTTCATAGTGTATGTTTTTTTATCAACTGAAGGTAACTATATGTTTTAAATAAAAGCTACTGTTTTTATATATTAGCAAGGTATTCCACGACATTTTTCTCTATTCGTTCATCAATATTAGAAATATCCGCTTTAACAAATTTCTCTCCTAAGATATTTTCGTATAATTCGATATATCTTTCTGAAACGGTTTCAATGTATTCATCGGTCATATTTGGAATTTGTTGCCCTTCCAATCCTTGAAAACCATTCTCGATTAACCAACGACGAACAAACTCTTTCGATAATTGTTTCTGTTCTTCTCCGCTGTTTTGACGTTCCTGGTATCCTTCAGCATAAAAATAACGAGAAGAATCCGGTGTGTGAATTTCATCAATCAAGACAATAACCCCTTCTTTCGTTTTTCCAAATTCATATTTGGTATCCACCAAAATTAAACCACGACTAGCAGCAATTTCAGTTCCCCTTTGATATAAATCTCTCGTAAATTTTTCTAAAACAACATAATCTTCTTCAGAAACAATTCCTTTTGATAAAATATCCTCACGAGAAATATCAGCATCATGTTCTCCATTATCCGCTTTGGTTGTCGGCGTAATGATAGGTTCGGGGAATTTGTCATTTTCTTTCAAATAGTCAGGCATATTTACGCCGCATATTTCTCTTTTGCCAAGAGCATATTCACGAGCAGCATGACCCGAAAGATAGCCACGAATTACCATTTCTACTTTGAAAGGCTCACATAAATGACCTACAGCAACATTAGGATCAGGAGTTGCAATTAACCAGTTCGGAACAATATCCTCCGTCAATTCCATGAATTTTGTAGCAATTTGGTTTAGGATTTGACCTTTGTATGGAATTCCTTTTGGCAAAACTACATCAAAAGCTGAAAGCCTGTCTGTAGCGACCATCACCAAAAGCGCATCATTAATATTGTACACTTCTCTTACTTTACCGCGGTAAACAGATTTCTGGTTTGGAAAATTAAAATTAGTAGTTGTGATGGTGTTGCTCATTATACTAGTTGTGTGTGTGTGTGTTTATTTTTGTTCCTGCAAATTTAAAACTATTTCAGAGAGTTTCGCAAAGAAAAATAGTGTAACTCTAAAATATTATTTTTATTTCTAAAACTATTTTTCAAGTAATGTATCGTTGAACAAGTTTAAGATTCGGCTGTATTCATCCACCCAAGAATAGGTTTCTTTAAAACCATGAGCTTCCACCGGGAAACTAGACAAGCTCCATTTTTTCTTGCCTAATTCGATAAAACGCTGAGACAAACGAACAATATCTTTGTATTCTACATTGTCATCTACCATTCCGTGGAGCATCAATAAATCTCCTTCTAAATTATTTGCAAAATAGATTGGAGAACTTTTTTTGTACGCATCTGGATCCGTTTCAGGGAAATTAAGAATATTTCCGGTGTAGCCATGATTGTAATGTGCCCAATCTGTAACAGAACGTAATGCTGCTCCCGAAGCAAACTCTTTTGGAGTAGTCAACATTCCCATCAACGTGATAAAACCTCCATAAGAACCTCCATAAATTCCAACTTTTGAAGCATCAATTCCGTAATTCTCGACTAGATATTTCTTTCCGTCTATTTGATCTGTTAAATCTTTCCCGCCCATAAAACGATAAATTCCAGTTCTAAAATCACGTCCGTAACCATCGCTACCTCTATAATCAATATCCAAAACGGTATATCCTAAATCGACCAACATATTATGAAACATATATTCTCTGTGGTACGTACTCCAATAGTTATGTGCGTTTTGCAAATAACCAGCTCCATGAACAAATAAGATTGCTGCTTTATTCGCATTGGCAGATTCTGGCTTGTATAATCGGGCATTTACAGGAGTTCCATCTTGCGCTTTGAAAGTAATTACTTCTGGTTCACGCCAAGAATATCCTTTGAAACTTTCCGTTGTTGAAGTCGTTATTTGATTTAAGTTCGTATTCTTTTTATTAGGTGCTACATACAATTCCCAAGGTTTATTTTTATAAGAATAGCGTACCAATAAAGTACTTTCGTCTGGAGATAAACTCACTTCATGAGCACCATCTTTAGTTAAAATAGGTTGTAAAACTGGATTTGTAAGGTCCAATTTATAAAAGTTTCTGTTACCAGGATGCGTAGTCGTTGTGGTTAAATAAAAAGACTTTTTATCTTTGGCCAAAGTCACATTACGCACTTCCCAATTACCTTTGGTCAACTGTGTTTTCTTTTTTGACTTTAAATTATAGCTATACAAATGAGAATAACCGGTTTCTTCGCATTGAAAATAGACCGTTTCATTGTCACCTAAAAATCCAAGCGTTCCTCTTCCATAAGAATTAGAAGGAATTCCTGGTCCGCCAATCCAAGCTTCATCATGTTGATGATCTAATTCTTGAAAAGTTCCATTTTCTAAATTCAAACTAACAATCCATCGGTCTTTGTTGTCCTGACTTCTAATTTCACTAATTGCATATGAACCACTTTCATTGTAAATAGGTTCCTGAACTACAATTAGTTTGTTCTTTTTTTCTGCAGTTTTTGATTTTTCATAGGTTTCAAAGTATTTCGGAACATCCTGAATGTGACTCAACGATGAAAAATTCACAAAATAAACAGAATCTTTGGCGATGTTATAAATACCAAATTTAGTAGCCAATAAATTATCTACAGAAACTTTTTCCTTAGTATCTTCAATTTGGTTGTAACCATCGGCAGTGATGAATAGTTCCATTTTTTCACTTTTACGTTCTGAATCTTCTATTAGTCTGAAGGTGGCAAAATTTCCTTTTGGATCCACTTTCAAGCTTCCAAAAGTATTTTTTCCATAATAGTACGGTTTTGGAAAATCAGATTTTGTAGTTTTTGATTTTGCCAAGTTCCATTTTTTCAGCGCTTCCTGATCTCTGACAAATTGAAATAATTCCTCTTGTTGACTTTTCAAAAAAGATTCTTTATTACTGGCTTTCTCATCCGATTTTCCTTTACGAAAGTTCGTGATTTGAATAATAGAACCTTCATTGGTATTGAACTGAAAAAGATTTTCATTTTGTCTGAAATAAAGAATTCCTGGCACAGCACCCATTTGTAAATTAGCAATTGGACTACTTTGTTGGTAGAGTTTTTTCGAGGTTTTACTTTTTAAGGAATACGAAAACAATCTTCCTTTATCAATATAATAATACAAATCTGGATTGGCTGTTTTTTTGAAATCTAATTTTGAAAAAACAGCTTCAGTTGGAGATACCAGTTCTGGTTTTGATAATCCGTTTTTCCAAAAATAAGTACTGTTACCCAATTCATTATTTGGATTCCAATCAAAATAAACTTTTTTACCATCCAAAGACCACCTTTCATTTTCTGGCGAAACTCCAATGAAAGCATTTCCTTTCATTATTTCTTCCAATTTTAAGGTTTGACTTTGAATTGCAATGGAAAATAAAATACAGATAACAAGGATTATTTTTTTATTCATTTGGTTTAAGTTTAATGTGTTAATGGGAAAATAGGATGGGTTAAAAAATTAATTATTAAATAATTCCTGAGTTATATATTGTGCAACTCCGTCATTATCATTGGACAAAATTACTTCTAAATGAGACAATTTATTTTTCAGACTGTCCGGCGCATTTCCCATAACTAATCCTTTACCGGAGGATTTTAGCATGTTTTCATCGTTATATCCATCACCAAAAGAAATAGATTCTTCGAAAACAAAATTTTCTTTTTCTAGAATTTTGGCAATTGCAACACTTTTATCTACTGATTTGTCCATAAATTCCAAACAAAATGGCAAACTAAAAGCATGACTAAAAAGACCAGAATGACTTTCTAAAATCTGATCCCTTAATGCAATTAATTTCGAATGTTTATTGTGCGTGAAAAACACTTTTATGGCACTCAAATCCTCTAGGTTATTAAAATTTACTAATTCAGGATGATAATTCACTTCTGGTTGAAACTCATTCAATTTTTCGTTATGCTTGTTGGTTTGCCAAACATTTTCTCTAAACAAAACTGTTGTAATTTCAGGATCAATGTCTAAAGATAAAACCGATTTAACGGCATCGCTTTCCATATCAAAGGAAAATAAAAGTTCTTTTTCAGGGGAATGTATACGTGCTCCATTAGAAGTAACTAAATAAAGAGGAATGTCTAAACCTGCTACAATAGGCATTGCATCCAAGTGATGGCGTCCGGTAGCAACAATTATTAAGTAGTTTTGATTGTGAAGTTCTTGAAAAACAGTTTTAGTGTATTGAGATATTTTGTGATCTGAATTGAGTAAAGTTCCGTCTAAATCGCTAATAACTACTTTAATTTTTTCTTTTAAAATCATTTCTTTTTAACTGAGATTTTATTAATTCCAAATTTATTGTATTTCTAAGAGAAACAAAAGGATTCATTTGAATATTATTTAAATCGTTAAATAAAAAGATGTCATTTTTTAAAATAATGAAGCGGAAAGGAAATCCATTCTCTATAGAAAATGAACTCGCTTTCCGCTTCAATAATTTTGTGTATTTGCTAATCGTTATTTTCAATCATCTTATACGCATCAATCACTTTCTTGACTAATCTATGGCGTACAATGTCTTTGTCATCCAGATAAATGATTCCAATTCCATCAATATCTTTCAAAACTAACAGGGCTTCTTTAAGTCCAGAAATGGTTCTTCGTGGCAAATCGACTTGACCAGGATCTCCAGTAATCATAAATTTAGCACTTTTTCCCATACGTGTCAAAAACATTTTCATTTGGGAATGTGTGGTATTTTGAGCTTCGTCTAAGATAACAAAAGCATTATCCAACGTTCTTCCACGCATGAATGCCAAAGGAGCGATTTGTATAACTCCTTTTAGAATATAATCTTCTAGTTTTTCATTCGGCAACATATCTCGTAAAGCATCATACAAAGGTTGCATGTACGGATCCAATTTTTCTTTCATATCACCTGGAAGAAAACCTAGGTTCTCCCCTGCTTCTACTGCTGGACGAGTCAGTATAATCCTTTTGACTTGCTTTTCTTTAAGTGCTTTTATGGCCATAGCAACACCTGTATAGGTTTTTCCGGTTCCGGCAGGTCCAACGGCAAAGACCATATCATTTTTTTCCATGGTATCCACCAACAATTGCTGATTGGGTGTCATGGCTTTTATGATTTTGCCACCTACTCCATGTACTAATATTTTATCCTGTCCTTGAAATTTTCTGTCTTCCTGAACATCGCCAAGAATAACACGCTCGATTACATTATTATCAATATTATTGTATCTTGAAAAGTGTAACATTAATCGTTGAAAACGTTTTTCAAACTCGTCCAAAACCTCTTTTTCTCCAAAAGCTTTTAAGGTGGTTCCCCGAGCGACAATTTTTAATTTTGGATAGTATTTTTTAATTGTTTCAAGATGAGTGTCTTGAGCGCCCCAAAAGTCTTTTGGAGCGATGTCTATGAGCTCGATTATTCTTTCGTTCAAATGAGGTAGTTTTTAATTAAAATTCATTTTTTTGTCAATCAATTGGCTGTCGGGTGTATTTCTTGTTTTTAATTAGAAATTGTTTTTTCTTTTTCGTTTTTTGTGTTAACTATTATTAGCTTTGCACTTCTCAAATTTAATAAAATTAGGTTTACATAACACCAATAGTTATAAACAAAATTATGTCAATAATTACCCTAACTACTGATTACGGCTTGAAAGATCACTTTGTAGGAGCGTTGAAAGGGAAAATCTTATCTGAATATTCCGAGGCGAAGATTATTGATATTTCACATGATATTGATCCATTCAACACAGTAGAAGCAAGTTACATTATTGGAGCATCGTATGCGAGCTTTCCAAAAGGCACTGTTCATCTTATAGGAGTAGATATGGAATCCAACAAAGAAAATCAACATATTGTGATGCAATGGAATGATCATTATTTTATTGCTGCCGATAATGGTATTTTAAGCATGCTTTCACAAAAAATTGTTCCTCAAAAAATGGTTACGATTAACATCCATGACCGTTTGCTGAGTGAGGCTGTGGATCTTGATGTATTTGTAAAAGTGGCGTGTCATTTAGCCAAAGGAGGTTTAATGAATGTCATTGGCAAAGAAATAAATAGCATAAAACAAGTGACAGATTTACAAGCTGTACTGGCTGTTGATGGCAATTCATTGAAAGGTCATGTCATCTACATCGACCATTTTGGGAATGTAGTCACAAATATTTCTAAAAAATATTTTATCGAAGTTGCCAAAGGAAGGCCGTATGAAATTGTTTTGAAAACCAAAAATATCAAAACCATATTGCCAAACTATTCCGCTATTGCGAGTTCCGATAAATATCCGATAAAGTCTTATGAAGGGGAAAAATTAGCTATTTTCAACGAAGCCGGTTTTCTGGAAATAGCCATTTTTAGGAGTAATCCTTCTAAAGTAGGCTCAGCTAATAGTTTACTGGGATTAAATTATAGAGATAGTATTATTATAAAATTCGTTTAAAGTTTAAGGTTTAAAGTTGAGCAACTTTGAACGTATTAAACTTTAAACTTTAAACAAAAAAAAATGTTTGTACGTATAGTAAAATTGAGTTTTCACGAGGAAAATATTCCTGCTTTTTTAGAAAACTTTGAGTTAATGAAAGATAAGATACGAAATGCTCCCGGAAATCGTTTCTTAGAACTATATCAGGATAAAAACAATAAAAGTATTTTCTTTACCTACAGTTATTGGGAAACCGAAGCCGATTTAGAGAATTACCGAAATTCGGAACTTTTTTACGATGTTTGGACATTCACTAAGAAATTATTCAACGACAAACCGGAAGCGTGGAGCGTGGATAAATTAGTTACTTTAGAATAAAAAATAGTTTAAAGTTTAAGGTTTAAAGTTGTTGGATTGGAACTTTAAACCTTAAACATTTGAAACTTTAAACAAAAAATAAATGAAATCAATAGTTTTACGAGAGATAAAATCCTTTTTCGGTTCGCCCATAGGCTACTTAGTTATTGCCATATTCTTAATTATCAATGGATTGTTTCTTTGGGTTTTTGAGGGAGATTATAATATATTGAATACTGGCTTTGCTGATTTAACTCCGTTTTTCACCTTAGCGCCATGGATTTTGATCTTCTTAATTCCTGCCGTAACCATGCGCAGTTTTTCAGATGAGAAAAAACAGGGAACACTAGAATTATTGCTGACAAAACCATTAAGTATTTGGCAAATTGTAAATGGAAAATTTCTTGGATCGTTACTTTTAATAGTAATGGCCATTATTCCAACCTTCATTTATGTTGCCGTTATTTCTAATTTAGGAATGCCGGAAGGCAATCTCGATATGGGGAGCACAATTGGTTCTTATTTTGGATTACTATTTTTAATTGCAGCCTATTCCGCCATAGGAATATTCACATCAACACTATCGGATAACCAAATTGTAGCTTTTATTGTAGCCGTGTTTTTATGTTTTTTCTTCTATTTTGGTTTTGAAGGTTTGGCTTCTGTTGTTCCAAATGTTTCTTCCATAATTGCTTCATTAGGAATGCAGGATCATTTTAAAAGCATGAGTCGTGGCGTATTAGACACAAGAGATATTCTTTATTTTACGAGCGTAACTGTGCTATTTCTCTCCTTTACTGTTTATAATCTAAAATCTTTCAAATCGTAATGACAGCTTCTAAAAAAAACAACCTAAAATCCGTATTGATTATACTTGCAATTGTATTGGTTTTAAATGCATTGGGAAGTTCGTTTTTTCATCGTTTTGATTTAACAAAAGATAAAAGATACACGCTCTCCCCTACTTCTTTAAATATTATTAAACAAGTTCAGAATCCATTGTATATAAAGGTATACATGCAAGGTGATTTACCGGCTGAATTCAAACGATTACAGCAGGAAACAAAGCAATTACTAGAAGAATTTCAGGCGTACAACTCCAATATTATTTTTGAATTCGTAGATCCTTTGGAAAACGAAGACGCCAGCATGGACAATATTAAAGAATTGTATCGAAAAGGGCTTACGCCAATCAATATAACCGTAGACGACAAAGGAAAGCAATCACAAGCGATGGTTTTTCCTTGGGCGATTGCCGTTTATGACAATAAGGAAGTTAATATTCCATTGTTAAAAAACATAATGGGCGCCTCAACTACCCAGAAAGTAATTGGATCTGTGCAGCATTTAGAATACTCTATTGCCGAAGGTTTGAATAAGATTACCAAAGCCAAGCAAAAGAAAATTGCTGTAATCAAAGGGAACGGAGAATTGCAAGATGTTTTGATGGCCAAATTCCTTTTACAAGTTCGCGAAAGTTATTTTATTGGACCTTTTACTTTGGATTCAGTGGCCAAAAATCCAATAGGAAGTTTAGAAACTTTAAAAAAATATGACTTGGCTGTTATTGCAAAACCTACAGAAACGTTTACCGATGAAGAAAAACAGGTTTTGGATCAATACATTATGAATGGCGGAAAAACTTTGTGGTTGCTTGATCAAGTTTCAGTTGAAATGGATAGTTTATACAATGCGTCTGGAGCCACGCTAGCGTATCCAAGAGATCTGAATTTGAATGATCTGTTTTTTAAATATGGCATCCGTATTAATCCTGATTTAGTAAAAGACGAGCAAGGAAGTCCCATTAAATTAGCTACCGGAGAACAAGGAAGTGCTACTCAATATCAAGAATTCAATTGGAAATTTGCGCCACAAGTGTATCCAAACAGTGCGCATCCCATTGTGAAAAATTTAGGTGGAATCAAGTTTGACTTTGCTAATCCCATCGATACTTTAAAAAACGGTATCAAGAAAACTATATTGTTGCAATCGTCACAATATTCAAAAAAAATAGGAACACCAGCAGAAATAAACCTGAATAGCGTTGCCGAAGAAACTTCGCCAAATGATTATCTAAACAAAGGGAATATTCCACTATCAGTATTATTAGAAGGTTCCTTCCAATCCATGTTTGAAAACAGAGTGCTTCCCTTTGAACAAAAAACATTTCAAGGAAAGGGAAAAGAGAACAAAATGATTGTCATATCAGATGGGGATTTGATCAAAAACCAACTGGATAAAAACTTTCAACCCGTAGAATTGGGCTACGATCAAAGATCTGGCAATTTATACGATAATAAAGATTTCCTCATAAATTGTGTCAATTATCTATTGGATGACACGGGACTTATTAACATTCGAAGCAAAGATCTTGATTTACCTTTATTGGATAAAGAAAAAGTTTATGAAAACTACACGAGAACACAGCTCTTGACGATTGGGCTTCCATTGCTTTTTTTAGCCCTTTTTGGAATCCTATTTACTTATCTTCGAAAAAGAAAATACAGTAAATAAGTCCTAAAGTCTAATGTCTTAAAGTCTAAAAGTGAAATTTATTTTATACTGTCTAAATCAATTTTTTAGTTATTTAAGTCGTTAACATCCAACTTTTCGAAACAAAATATAACAACCATTTTTTATAATATAATAAATAGAATTTGCATTCAGACTTTCGACTTTTGACTTTCAGACTAAAGTAAAGATGTTAATAAAAAAGTTTCCAAACTAGAATAGTTTACGATATATTTGTAAAATGTATCGTATTTCGGATTTAGAGAAATACCTTAAAAAATAAAACAAAACAGATGAAATTTATAGTATCGAGTTCGTACTTATTGAAACAATTACAAGTTTTAGGAAACGTTATCAACAGTAGCAATACTTTACCTATTTTAGATAACTTTTTATTTGATTTAGACCATAGTGTATTGACCGTTTCTGCTTCTGATTTAGAGACTACAATGTCTGCTACTCTAGGAATTGATTCTGAAAGTAAAGGAAGCGTTGCTGTTCCTGCAAAATTGCTTTTGGAAATCCTTAAAACATTCCCAGAACAACCTTTAACTTTCACCATTGAGGATAATAGTACGATAGAAATCAGTTCTAATTCGGGGAAATATGCATTAGCTTATGCTTCTGGAGATGAATTTCCAAAATCAGTGAACTTAGACGATCCATCGGTTACACTAGTTCCTGCTGATGTTTTGGCAACAGCCATAAGCAAAACTATTTTTGCAGCCGGAAACGATGATTTACGTCCAGTTATGTCTGGTGTATTCTTTCAGTTTTCACCACAAGGATTAACCTTTGTTGCGACGGATGCACACAAATTAGTGAAATATGCTCGAACTGACGTAGTGGCTTCTCAAGTGGCTGATTTTATTATGCCAAAGAAACCTTTGAACATTTTAAAAAACATTCTGGGTACTTCGGATGCTGAAGTAAAAATAGAATACAACGATTCGAATGCTACTTTTTCTTTTGACAACTATGTTTTAATGTGTCGTTTGATTGATGGTAAATATCCAAATTACGAAGCAGTAATTCCAAAAGAAAATCCAAATAAATTAATGATTGACCGTTCTCAATTTTTGAGTTCAGTACGTCGTGTGGCTATCTTTTCGAATAAAACAACACACCAAATTCGTTTGAAAATTGCTGGAGCTGAGTTGAATGTTTCTGCTGAAGATATTGATTACTCAAATAAAGCCGAAGAAAGATTAACCTGTGATTATCAAGGTGATGATATGCAAATAGGATACAATTCTCGTTTTTTGACAGAGATGTTGACGAACTTACAATCAGACATGATTATGCTAGAGATGTCATTGCCAAATAGAGCCGGAATTCTTACTCCTGTTGATGGATTAGAAGAAGGTGAAACAGTTACCATGCTGGTTATGCCAGTAATGTTGAACAGCTAGTTCAGTTTAAAATACGCTATTAACCAAACCATTTTTATATTTTAAAACCGTCTCGTTTAATTACGAGACGGTTTTTTGCTTTTATTCATTTCTCTTTTATTTCTCAAACGAGTGAGAAATCTCTTTAGTGTTCCGTTTAATTGATTACAACTATGGCTCATGTTAGTGGGTTTGCTTCGTTCCTCGCAAAGACAAACTGAACCTTAAAATCTAAATGGTCTAAAAATCAAAGAAGTCTAAAATTCCAAACTAAATCACTCCCATTTTTTTCATTAGGAAAGTAGCGCTCCTATTTTTACAAATTCCATCCCGTAATTTATAATCAAAGTGGAGATCATTATTGACAATCTCCACTTCAAAGCATTTATTGGTTAAAATAGCAGGATATTCATTTGTCGTGAGACAAACTTCGATATCATGTGTCGCAATTGCACCAATGGCTTTTTTACCAATCACTTTTTTGACCACTTCTATTGTTCCATTTCGTTTATCATCTGAATTAGTTCCTCGTAATATTTCGTCTAATAAAACAAACGCAGGTCTGTTTTCCAATTCATCCATAATTTGCTTTAAGCGTTTAATTTCAGCAAAAAAGTACGATTCGCTATCTGACAACGAATCAGACAATCGCATCGAAACCAAAACCGGTAATGGATGCACATTAGCTTGGCTTGCACAAACGGAAGACCCCATACCAGTTAGAACCATATTAATTCCCAAACTGCGTAGAAAAGTACTTTTACCAGACATATTAGAACCCGTCAAAATCATGAAGCTTTCTGGATGAAAACGAACATCATTCCCTATTCTTGTTTTTTCAATTAATAAAGGATGACTTAGGTCCGTGAAATCAATTTCAAAATTAGTGTTCAATGTTGGATAAACGAACTCTGGATTATTATAAGACATATTTGCTAAACTATTTAGCAGCTCCAATTCCCCAATTACTTCGAGCCACTCTTCCAGTGCTTCGGCATAATCGTTTTTCCATTGAATTAATGATTGTAGCACATGCAAATTAAAAAGAAATGTACCATTAAAAACGATGGCTGTCACAAAATTAGAAATACTGTCCATTTTTGAAAACAAACCAGCTAATTGTTTCAAATGAACGCTAGCCTTTTCTTTTTTGAATACTAGTTTTTGTTGCAAGCCGATTAACTTTTCAGACTGAAAAGTTTCTTCTTCAATCTTTTGCAACAACAAACTGTATTGGTGAATGGTTTTATCAATGTTAGTAGAATTTGCTATTTCGCTCTGAATACGTTTTATAAACCGACCTAAAACGATCAAGTGAAACACAAACAAATACGACAAAACAGAAACAAAAACAATATTAAATGTGACTGCATAAGCTATCAAAAATCCTAGAAAAAGAAGTGGAGAAAAATAAGAAATAAAAACACTAATTTTAGATAATGGCGTGCTATTGAATGTACTCCATTTCAGCAAAGTCTCATAATTCGATTGGCTATCCTTTCCAATTTTGGCGAAAGCTAAGAACTCCTGACGCCAATCTAATTTGATAGATAATTCTTTGACCGCTTGCTGATTTCTTATGATTTCGTTATTTGATGCCAGAGCTAAAAGTTGGTTTGCCAATGTTTTTTTTCCAATAAAAGTAGCCGTTCTATTCAAATTTTGAAATAAGGAATGTTCTCCAAAGACATCTAAATCATACGCATAAGGGTGATTAAAATCGTTAAATTCTTGTCCGTTTTCAAAAGGAATTTTATTTCTTTCCAAATAGGATATTTCATTTTCGTTAATATCAAATAAGGCTTGATTGACTTGCTTTTTAAAAACTAACTTGGAATGAATACGCATCAATATCACGAAAGCACCAAATAAAACTATCGAGGCAACTACAAAAATAATATCACTAGTTTTAAGGTAATAATAACTAGATATAAAAAAAAGTACAATAGTAAGAAGTCTTAAAACACTTATACTATTGTACTTTTTATTGATTGCAGTTAACGCTGTTGAAAAGCGAATCTTTTTTACTTTGTATATTTCCATAATTCAATTGATGAATTGCAAATATAACGAAATAGATTTGCTGAGAAGTCTAAATTAAAAGGCAATGGCAATGCCAAACTAAATAGTATTCGAAACTTCAACTAAAATTGTGACTGCATCAATCCATGTGTATTGCTAAAATAGGAATGTCAAAATTATTCGCTATTTTTTTGGTTAAACTAGGTTTAAAAATTCCTTCAAAAAAACCTCTTTTATAGGTCAGCATAGTCAATATATCAATTTCCTTATATAGAATAAAATCTAAAATAGTCTCCTTTACTTCATCACTCGAAATCACAAAAAACTCTACGGGTTCATTAATAAATTCTTCCTCCCAATGCGCCACGGTATCTTTTGAAACATCCGATTCACTCGTTTTCACATACAAGCATTTGACTTTTGCTTTTGTTTTTTTGGCAATATCTAGCACCATTTTTAAGGCTTTTTTGTCTTTCGTTCTAAAGCGCGTGGTAAAACCAATAATTTCTATTTTCTTGAACTTGGCTTCAATTGGAATACACAGCATTGGAATTTCAATTCCAGAAATAACAGATCCTGCATTAGAACCCACAAAAAAAGCATCCCATCCCGTGACTCCTGACGTACCCATAATAACAAAATCGATAGCATCTTCTTTAATCGATTTTTTAATATTATGAAGTAAATCGCCATCCATAAGTCGATGTGTCATTTTAATTTTATCCAAATGACGCTCTTCTGCCAACGCACGGAGTTTTGGAATTTCATCCTTAAACATGCCAAATTGCGCTAATTCTACTGAATTGTAAATGAGAGCATAATTTTCAGGAAAAAACTGATTGTCATAAATAGGTAGTTCAAAGGTGTGCAATAAAACGATTTCACCATGAACTATTTTTGCAAATTCCAAAGCATGTATAAAAGCATTTGCTGCCACTTCAGAAAAATCGGTTGGAAATAAAATTTTTTTCATTTGTCGTTTAATTTAAAATAGTTCATTTATTTTACGAAGCTATTGGTTTTTTGTTTTTCTAAAACAAATAGCGCAATTCAGCAACACTAATTTTATTCGTGGATGCCTAGAATAGGAACATTAATATGAAATGCCAATTTTTTAGCAAGACTAATTTCAAATAATTTTTCAAAGAAATTTCGATGGTATACATGCATTGCAATCAAATTAATTTTGTGCAACGCAATAAAATTTAAGATTATACCCTCTACATCGTCCCCTTCGATTGAATGAAAAACAACTTCATTATCCTCCATCACTACCTTCCAATCTGCCCTGCAATCGTGTTGACTTTCATCTTTTAAGTGCGCGACACGCAAACAATCAACAGGAGCTTGAAAGATCGCGGATAGCGACAATACGGTTTTAAAAGCGGCAGTATCCTCCGATTTATATTGCGTCAGGAAAAGCATTTTTTTTATTGGCTGATAAAGGCAATGTTCCGGTATAATTAAAACTAATACTTTTACATCATTCATCACTTTGGTTGCCACGGTACCAAAAAAAGTTTCTTTTAGTCCAGTTGCCCCTTTGGTACCCATAACCACGAAATCAATTTTTTCATTCTCCGTTATTTTTTTTATTTCAGGAACTAAATTTCCTAGAATTAGAGCATGACTTATCTTGATATGTCCCAAATTATTTTGTTCTGCTATCCTTCTTAAACTCGGCACCTCATCTTTATAATTTTCAAAATTACTAAGCTCAGTAACATCATAAATTTCATGTAAATACTCTGAAATATTAATGTAATTTGCTTGCGGTAACTGATAGACATGAATGGTAATTACTTCGGCTTTAATAGATTCAGCTAATTGCAAGGCATAAATAAATGCGTTTTTAGAGGCATCTGAAAAGTCGGTTGGAAATAGAATTTTTTTGGACATAATGTTACTTTGTTGCAAATCAATTAATTATATAAATTTACGAAACTAAAAAACAAAACAGCATGATAAATGTCAGTTTGAGTAATTTTTTAACAAAAAAATAAAGTTAATGGTTTGATAATCGAGACTTGCTGCCTTATCAATTTTCCTTACTTTTGCATAAAATTGAATACAAATATGATACCTCACGATTCCATAGTAGCGCTTGCAACTCCATCGGGAGCAGGAGCTATAGCCGTAATTCGGATTTCGGGCCAAGATGCCATCACGATAGGAAATTCTGTTTTTAAATCTATTAAAAATAAAGATTTAACCACTCAAAAAACCCACACCTTGCATTTAGGCCATATTATGGATGCTTCCAAAACCTTAGATGAAGTATTAGTGTCCATTTTTAAAGGTCCAAATTCGTATACGGGCGAAAACACAATCGAAATTTCCTGCCATGGCTCTCCTTATATTCAGCAACAAATCATACAATTACTCCTCCGGAAAGGCTGCCGTATGGCAGATCCAGGTGAATTTACGCTTAGAGCTTTCCTAAACGGCAAACTGGATTTGTCCCAAGCAGAAGCTGTTGCCGATTTAATTTCATCCGATAATGAAGCGTCGCACCAAATCGCTATGCAACAAATGCGTGGTGGTTTTTCGAATGAAATAGCTAAACTGAGAGAAGAATTATTGAATTTTGCCTCTTTGATTGAACTCGAATTGGACTTTGCCGAAGAAGATGTAGAATTTGCTGACAGAACACAATTTCATGAATTATTAAACAGAATCGAATTTGTCCTTAAACGATTAATCGATTCGTTTGCCGTTGGAAATGTTATTAAAAACGGAATACCTGTGGCTATTGTGGGTGAACCAAACGTGGGAAAATCCACCCTATTGAATGCTTTATTGAATGAAGAGCGTGCCATAGTTTCAGAAATTGCAGGAACAACCCGTGATACTATCGAAGATGAATTAGTGATTGGCGGAATCGGATTTAGATTCATCGATACGGCTGGAATTCGCGAAACGGAAGATGTAGTAGAAAGCATTGGGATTCGAAAAACTTTTGAGAAAATTGAACAAGCACAAGTAGTTTTATATTTGTTTGATAGTTTAAAGTTTAAAGTTCAAAGTTCAGAATACATCATTGAAATCGAGAAAATCAAAAATCAGTTTCCGTTGAAACCTTTACTTGTTGTCATCAATAAATTAGATTTACTTTCCGAAAATGAAATTACAGCCATTCAACAAGAACTTTCAAACTTAAACATTAAACTCATTTTCCTAAGCGCTAAACAAAAGATTGGTGTTGATGAACTGAAAAACCAGCTACTATCTTTTGTAAATACTGGAGCGTTGCGTAATAATGAAACAATTATCACAAATACAAGACATTACGACTCTTTACTAAAAGCGTTAGATGAAATAACGAAAGTGAAATTTGGGCTAGAAACAAATCTTTCTAGTGACCTTATGGCGCTCGATATTAAGGAGGCGTTGTATCAATTTGGAACTATTACTGGTCAGGTCTCAAACGACGAATTATTAGGTAATATTTTTGCTAACTTTTGTATTGGTAAATAAAATATAGTAATCGATAGCCGTTTCCAATTTATCAAAGGTGCTATTGATCTTATTCTAATTTGACACTATATAGTCTCAGGGAGAGTTATGATAACATAAAATGAATACCCAAAACTAGCCACTTTTACATGCTGTTTTGGGTATTGCTTTTTAAGATATTTACTTTGTGATTTTTGTAATAATCTTTAAGAAAGGATATTAATAATTTAAATAATATTTTAATTCTGTTTAACACCACAGCTTTTACAGAAGCGATCTGACAAACTAATCATATCATTACAGTCTTTACATTTTTTTGTTTGATCCAAATCGTCTCTGAAAATTGGCTTTTTAACAGTGTAAAAATGATGTGGAATCTCGTCTACAAATGAAGACTCATTTCCTATTTCAGTTATAAGAAATAATTCATCTTTAGCTCTTGTAATTGCAACATAAAACAATCGTCGTTCCTCTTCTAGAAGCATATCATATTTTACATCTTTTACAACCCTAAAGATGGCATCATCCAACCAAATATCAGGAAAACCACCATTACCCTCCGTTAAACCGATGATAAAAACCGCTTTCGCTTCCAATCCTTTTGAAGCATGTATGGTTTTACATGATACAAAAAGTTTATTTGCCTTTAATGCATCAAGGTAAGGTGTAAACATTTTTGATCTTCGATACAAAACAAGTATATCATCTTTACCAAATCCTCTATTGTACAATTCTTTTACCTTATCAACTAAATAGTCTACCCCGTCAAGGTCTAACCTTTTGGCTCTGTATATATCAATTTTAGTTGGAGCTTCTTTAAATGCTCTAATCTCCTTGCTAATTTGATTCTTATTGTGTTTAATTACTTCGTTACTTGCGCCAACTATGGTTTGAGTACTTCTATAGTTTACATCCAATTTGTGTATTTCACAGTTTTTATAATGAGATTCGAAATTTACTATATAATCGACATTTGATCCTCTAAAACCATAAATACTCTGCCAATCATCACCTACGCAAAATAACTGGCTGTCATCTTTTACTAATAGATCAAGAAGTTTTACTTGTAGTCCGTTAACATCTTGAAATTCATCTACCATCAAATATTTAAATTTGGCTTGATAAAATTCTCTAATGTCATCATTCTCTTTAAGTAATTTAACTGTTAGAATAATTAAATCGTCAAAATCTACAAATGACTTATTTGTACAATAATCTTTATATGATTTAATGATTGGGATTGCCAACTCATAAAATACCCGTACTCTTTCATGATCGTTTTTGAATGATTTCTCTAAAAGTATATCTAGATCTAGATCTTCACCCTTTATCATAGACTGTAACCGCATTGTCATTTTTAGAAACTCATCTATTTTATTGTGATATCTATTGAATTCTTCTTCGTAACTCAAAGAGATGTTGGACGATATTTCTTCTGTAATTTTACCTTTAACAATTCTCTCCATTGCCAGATTAAATAGAATAGAATTGTTCATGATAGATTCATAGGTAACGGCACAGTTTTTACCTCCTTCAATAAATTGTCTCTCTTTATCTGCCATCTTGTAACTTTTATCAGTTACGTGTTCAAGATATAGATTAGCTTGAGGTATAAAAAAATCAGGCTTAAAATTAAAATCTTTGAAGTTTGTTACCTTCTCGTAAACATATTTAATATTGTGTCTATAAAGCCAATCGGCTATATCACGCTCAGATTTAGATTTAACTTTTTCGCCCTTAAGCGTTGTATAGGTAGTTCGCCCCTCATTTGTATACAGTTTCATCTCTCGTTCAATCGCAACTTTGTCAACATAAAAATCGAGAATATACCTCTTTAACTTCAGGATATAATCTCTGTCCTTGCAAGCCAGAATTAGCATTTTACCTAAAATCTCTTTCGGCTTTTCAACTGAAATCAATTCATGATTTTTTAAATCAACATCTTCAGCAGAATTATCCGTGATTAATTTGAACTTATTATCAAAAACTGGATTACCATTATCTCGTAGAATCTTATAGCACAAGGAATGAAACGTTTTGATTGTTAAATTAGATATCCATGGCTCGTTGCTAATTCTTTTCTTTCTTTCAAGTTCTTTTTGAATAGCTGTGGTAAATTTATTTTGAATAAAAGCCTCATACTCGCACGTAAGATCACTAGAAATTAGTAGTCTATCTGTCATCTCATTTGCTGCGTTTTTAGTAAGTGTTATTGCCAAAATAGAGGATGATTTCACACTCTTTTCACTTACTAAGTGTAACAATTTTGAAATAACCGTTTTCGTTTTACCTGATCCTGCACCTGCGAGAACTAACACTCTCTTTGCATCTGAAAGGACAGATGCTTTTTGTTTTTCATTTAAATTATTAATAATGCGAATCAAGGGTTGAGGGAATGATAAAAAAAAGAAAGAAATATCTTTCAAAAAATTAGATTAATAGTCTGAAAATCAGTACATTTAAAGTGTATTTAACGCACATTTAAACATATGACTATTCAGACTAAAGCATTAAAATTAATAAAAATCTATTCAACAATCTGTGAGAAATTTGAAAAAGATTTAAAATATAGCTGTGAACGATTTAGTAATAACAACAGACAGGATTTAACAGACCAAGAGATTATGACCATTTATTTATTCGTCATTGAGGAAGAACAAAGATTTTCCGTTAAACAGATACATAAATTTGCGTCGGATTATTTACGTTCTTGGTTTCCTAATTTGGGCTCTTATTCAGGATTTTCAAATAGACTAAATCAATTATCTGAAGCTTTTAGGAATCTTACTGGTTCACTTTTTGAAGATTATATGCCGCAAGATTGTCATCTAAATCAAAGTTTACTTGATTCTATGCCGATAATTACTTGTTCTGGAAAACGTTTAGGTAAAGTAGCTAATGACCTTACAGATAAAGGATACTGTTCTACTAAAAGCTTATATTATTTTAAAGTAAAGCTTCACACATTAGCCTTTAGACGAGATAAAACCATTCCTTTTCCAGAAGAAATTCAAATAACACCAGCTTCGGTAAATGACTTAACAGTATTCAAAGAAACTTGGTCTAATAAAACAAATAGATGTTTTTTTGGAGATAAAATTTACATCAATCAAGACTTTTTTTCAGATTTAGAAAAAGAAAAAAACTCAATAATGATGACACCTGTAAAAGGTGTTAAAGGAGAATGTCAAGAAATCAAAAATAGAGATAAAGCTGCTGATGATTTATTTTCAGCTGCAGTGTCAAGAATTAGACAACCTATCGAATCTTTATTTAATTGGCTAATACAAAAAACTGATATTCAAAGAGCTAATAAAGTAAGGTCAAGCAAAGGATTGCTAGTCCATATTTTTGGAAAGATAGCATCAGCTTTTATAAATTTAATTTTTTAACCCTTGATTCGCATTGTTCAATATTATCATCAAGAAGCGCCACGTTTATTAAATTCATATAACCTTTTTGTATTTTTAATTACGGAAGGAATTCTTCAAAATGATTCATTTTTACTTTTCGTTTCGTTGATTAATTTTATGGTTTTAAAAGTAGAAATTAATAATGAATTACCCTACTAAAAAAAATCTGTAGAAGTACAGCTTTGTAGTAAATAAAAACATCACACCAAATACAAAGAAATTTCACTCCCAATGCACCTATACTTCGCGCTTCGTCCTTCCCCTTCTCTACCAATAACTCCAATTTTTAAAAAATGCGGTGAAAAAACAGTTTAATCACCGCATTTTTTGCGGAGAATAATTACTATATTTACCGCATTAAAGAAAAAAACAATGGCAATCTACATCCATCAGCTTAAAAATTGGCCGCATTTACAGTGGAATGAGCCGGAATTTATATCGTTATTAAGCGAAGTACGTCACTTGCAAGGTAAACTTATGGGCAAAGTAGAATTGTTAGGTTTCGAATTAAAAGACGAAGCCAATTTTGAAACCTTGATTCAGGATGTACTACAAACTTCTGCCATAGAAGGAGAAATATTAAACCCAGAACTCGTTCGTTCTTCTATTGCCACAAGATTAGGATTAGAATATTCTGGTTTAGAACAGTCTGATAGGCACGTTGAAGGAATTGTAGAATTAATGCTGGATGCGACTCAAAACGATAACAAAATAGTGACAGAGGAACGTTTGTTTAATTGGCACGCCGCCTTGTTTCCAACAGGAAGAAGCGGTATGTATAAAATTGAAGTTGCCAATTGGCGTTTAGGACCTATGCAGGTAGTTTCAGGAGGCATGGGTAGAGAA
This sequence comes from Flavobacterium sp. CG_9.1, assembly GCF_015751645.1. Lineage (NCBI taxonomy): Bacteria > Pseudomonadati > Bacteroidota > Flavobacteriia > Flavobacteriales > Flavobacteriaceae > Flavobacterium > Flavobacterium sp. CG_9.1. The sequence continues at coordinate 75,867 of NZ_JADOVC010000013.1, read as the reverse complement.
ACAGTACATTATGAAGCTCCAAAAGCCGAGAATGTAGTATCCGAAATGAAACAATTTATAAATTGGTACAATAACGAACAAAATCTAGAACCCATACTCAAAGCAGCTGTAGCACATTTATGGTTTATAACGATACACCCCTTTGACGATGGAAATGGAAGGATTGCTAGGGCTATTACGGACATGCAACTTTCTAAAGCGGATGGTGTCAATCAAAGGTTTTACAGTATGTCAACTGAAATAAACCTACAAAAGAAAAGTTATTATACCATTTTAGAGCGAACTCAAAAGGGAGACTTAGATATAACAGAGTGGATTATTTGGTTCTTAGAATGTTTAAAAAATAGTATGCTGTCTTCGAGTATCATTGTTGACAAAGTGGTAAAAAAACATCAGTTTTGGGCAAAAAATTCAGGTTTAATCAATAATGAACGTCAGCACAAAATGCTTACTAAACTAATGGATCATTTTGAAGGCAACTTAACTAGCAGTAAATGGGCTAAAATGGCAAAAACTTCTCCAGATACTGCATTAAGAGATATTACTGACTTAGTAAACAAAGGAATCTTGATTAAAGCTGATTCAGGAGGAAGAAGTACCCATTATATCCTGAAAGACCATTCTTAGCTTACAAATGAGCCGATTAAATCATTTAATCGGCTCATTTTTTTATAAATAGCGTAATGCTGCTTGTCAAACTTTTTAAACATCAATCAAAACAATAAAAGCGGAGGAAAATCAGTGTCAATTTTTCTTGCCACTAAATCCACAGTGTAAGGAAAGGCAAATTCCTGAATTGGTGTTTGATCTAGCCATCTGTTTTCATCTTCAGGATTCAAAATAATAGGCATGCGCTTTTTATGGTTATGAATTTCAGCCATCAAAGGATTAGCTACAGTGGTTAACATGGTATACGTATTTCTTATTTCACCCGTATTTGTATCCGTCCAATGGGAATACAGTCCTGCAAAAGCACAAAGCGCATCATTTTTGATACCTATTTGATACTTCATTTTATTATTCCCTTTGGCATCTAGCCATTGCCATTCATAAAAACCAGTAGCAATAATTAAACAGCGCTGGTGAATCACATCCCGAAAGGAATGCTTGTCTTCTACCGTTTCAATTCTGGCATTGAGCGTCATTGCTTTGATTTGATCATTTTTTGCCCAGCTTGGAATTAACCCCCAATTATAGTGTTCAATAATTTCAGGATGGTTATTTGTGATAATTGGTGTTTTAGGAAAAGCAAATCCATTAAAATGCTCTTGCGTCGCAAATGACGTTTTCTCACTAATTTTAGCTTTAAAACGCTTTTCGATTTGTTTGGAGAGTTTGTTTTGGATCGTGTGGAAACACATAATTCTGTTTTTATGATTGCTTTAATTAATCAAATTTAATGAAAAAACAAGTAATACTAAGAGCTACTTTCTCATTTTTAAAAATAATATCAAAATATAAAATAACTTATTTTCTTACAAATATAAATTTTATTTTTTATGCTTAAAAACACCAAAAAAAGGCTTATTTTTGACTATGCTAATTTCCGTAAGCAAAAATAGCAGGCTAAAAAATAGTTGTACCTATTTTGTACCTTCAAACGCTAGAGCCCGCCACCACTAAGAAAATGAACTTCTGTATTGGTAAGTAATTTAGCATTCAATCAGCAGTTGCTGTGTGCCTTAATTAGGCTGCCATTTTCCGCTATACACTACAAGTCCGCAGTCATTGCCCTAAAAACAGAAACCCAAAACAAGCTTCCGCTGGTCGCTTTATGGGTTTTGTTTTTTAATGGGCGCTTCCCTTACGGGCTTTTCGTTGCTATCGGAGGCAGGAAATTCATTTCAAGAAATAATAAATTGTTACACGAACTAAAATGCGGAACCAATTAAAAATAGTATCTTTAAAATATGAAAAAGCATCACACTATCATTATAGCGGGAGCCGGCGGAATTGCAGAAGCCGTTGGTTTATTGTTAATGGAATGGAGTGACGTGACTCCAACGTTATTTATTGGTGACAGAAACCACGCCAAAGCAAAAAAGGTAGCGCATTGGATTCAAGAAGGAACATCGAAAAAGGGATCTATTCAAGACTTTCATCTTGATGAATTAGAACTTACGAATGAAATGGAGACCATTTTGCGTCGAGGCGATATCATTCTCGACTGCCTTCCTGGTAGTCAAGCACCCCGTATGGCGCAATTTGCTAAAGATTTTGATATGCATTACGCCAATCTCACCGAATATGTCACCGAAACTTCCCAAATAGTAGCTCTGGCAAAAAATGCCGAAACGGGTTTTATCCTTCAAACAGGATTGGCTCCAGGGTACATCGATTTACTAGCAAATGGACTTTTTCAACAATTTTGCATGGACTTTGAAGTGGACAAAGTAGATAAATTAGAATTTAAAGTTGGCGCCTTGACCAATCATGCCGTTGCTCCACATTACTACGGATTTACTTGGAGTCCTGTAGGAGTAGCTACAGAGTATTTGAAAGATACTATAGTGCTTCGAGATTTCATAAAAACAACGCTCCCTCCATTATCAGAAAGAGCTTCTATTGTTATTGACGGTATAACCTATGAAGAAGATCTTACCTCTGGCGGAGCAGCAGATTTACCAGAAGCGCTCTCTGGAAAAGTGCGTTCACTAGATTACAAAACGTTACGTCATCCCGGTCACTATGCATGGATTCAAGAGCAACTTTCTATTTTGGAAAATACAGAAGAAGCTATAAAAATATTGCAGCAAAAAATGGAGCAAGTAATTCCACATGTCGAGGATGATCAAATTATCTTATATGCTGCGGTTGAAGGTAAAGATGCTTCTGGTATTTTGCGAAGACGTGAAATTGCAAAGCGCATTGCACCCCAAATAGTAGGAAAGCACAAATTGAGAGCTATACAAACAACCACTGCGGCACCATTAGCCCAAGCAGCGCAACTATTGTTAGAATCATCGCTACGTGGTGTTGTACTTCAAAGCAAAATTGATCCCGCATCCTTTTTAAACGGAAATTATATCGTCCAGGTCTATGGAAAAACAACCTCTTAATCCAAATTAATCATTTATTTTATAATTTCGATAAGTAGTTTTCTGGTAAAATACACTACTGAAAAAAGCAAATTGTTTTGTACTTTTGAAACTTCAAAAATCAATCGAAAAGCAATAAATAAGAAGCACGCAATGAATTCCTATTACTTACACAACGGCACGGAAAGTAGCGGTCCATTTAATTTAACCGAATTGAAAGCCAAATCAATTTTAAAAACAACACCGGTTTGGTGTGAAGGAATGCAAGATTGGAAAACCGCAGGTGAAATAGCGGAATTACAATCTATTTTCAGAGTGATGCCGCCACCTATTAATACTACTACAGCACTTCCAAAACTTAGTACCGAAGAGGCAAATACTAAGATAATAGGGATTGACAAGTCGCTTTTTTACATGCTCTCCGGAATTTTGATTTTAGTAGTTGGAACTCTTATATTTAATTATTTTGAAGAAGGCAGAAGTGCTGAACTTGAACAAAAAAACAGCATTACGGAAAGGAATAATCTACAATTTCAATTACAGGAAAAAGAAATTGAAGAACAAAAGAATCGCATAATTGAACAAGAAAAACAGGAATTTGAAAGAGTTTTAAAAGAGAGAAAACTAACCCTCAATAATAGGCTTTTTGAAATTAAGGAAAAACTTGCTATTGATTTCAGTGCTTTAGATCAAGCTAAAGATAAGTTGGTAAAAGCTAAAGATTTTCAATTTTTAAGAACTGACAAGGAGAGAAATGAAGACATTAGTTTAATCGAAAATGAAATTGAAAATTTAAGTACCGAGATTGAAAATTTAAAAATTGAAATGGATCAGCTTTACTTAGAATTAGAAAAAATTAAGGCTTAAAAAACAAAGCTAAATGGCAATCGTACCCAATTACAATTCCATGTTAGTGCCATTATTTGACTTTAAAAAATATATTTTACTTTTCTATTTTATTTGTGAAAACACTATTAAAACAATCGCTACCAACGCCATAAAAAGACCCGCGTAATTTATTTTGGTTAGTTTTTCTTTGAAAACTAAAATACCAACAAGACTCCCTATTATGATCACGCCCATATTCATTCCTGCAAAAACTGTTGACGGATTTTTAGCAAATACTTGATGCGCCTTAAGATAAAAAAGAATATTACCAAAGTTAAAAATACCCACTAGCCCACCAAAAATTATGTTTTTAAGCGCTAGTTGAACCTTATTGGCTAGCACTTCATAACTGACAACGGCAAACATGATTACCAATGCTACGCTAAAAACTATAAATAGAGAAGTGGTATAAGGCAGCGTTGTAAACAGAGCGATTTGTTTAAAAAGGATGTCTATAATCCCAAAACCCAGCAGAACTACAGTAGGATAAATCCATTTGTTCTTGGTATTTTGTGAGGGTTTAGACAAAATTAGTACTAGCGCTGGGAACCCAACTGCAAGTGCCGTAACTTTAAATACATTGAAATCCTCCTTGAATATTAACCAAGCAGCTAAAATCGGAATGAATAATGAAAGTCGCTGAGCGGCATCTGTTTTTACAATTCCCATGTGCTTAATGGAAATTGCCAGAAATAGAAATACTGAAGGTAATAAAATACCAAGCGCTATATAAATATGCCATGGCGACGAAGTGTTTACTTCATTTAAATTTGGATTGAAGAATAAATAGCACAAAATAATAGCAACCAGATAATTAGCTGCAACAATTTGTGCATTATTAACGTTGTAATGACGAGAAAATTTAAACAGTATTCCCACAGTAACACTGCAAATAATACTCAAAATCAGAAATAGCATAGTACAATTTTAGAGTGCAAAACTACCATTTATTGTTGCTCCAATTGCCCTTTTTGAAAATTAAAAAACATAAAAAATAGGTTCATAGACGTAACTAAAAAATCCTCTAAATAGAAATCCTTGTCTTTAGTATGATTTATTAGAGTTGTTGCAACGCTATTTCTTACTATATAGCAGTATTAAGAAATTGAACTTACAGCACAAACATTTACACTAACACTACCAAGATATTATTTGATTTCAGCTACTTTTGTGTCATGGATTCTTTTACTCAAATCGCTTTAGGAATTGCAATAGCTGAAGTATGCGCCGGCAAAAAATTAAAGAATAAGACTTTTTTGTATGGTGCTATTCTTGGTACCATTCCCGATTTAGATGTTGTAGTTGGCCTTTTTTTAAATCCAATAGATGCAATTCTCATACACCGCGGCATAAGCCATTCGATTTTTCTTTTTTTGATTTTATCCCCTATTTTAGGTTGGTTTATTTCAAAAATTGAAAGAGCCAAAATTAGCTTCATTCTGGCCACTACTATGGTTTTTTGGTGCCTTTTAACTCATGTATTGTTAGACATGTTTACTTCATGGGGTACACAAATTTTGTGGCCGCTGGATCATCGCTTTGCCTTTAAAACCATTTTTGTAGTTGATCCGGTGTACACCATTCCGCTGCTGATTGCATTGCTTTGGGTATGGAGAACCAAAGATCCTTTGCTTCGTAAAAAGTACAATTATAAAGGATTGTTTTTTAGTACTGCCTATCTAATTTTATCCTGCTTTATAAAATTGTATGCCTTGCACCAATTTGAAAAAGCATTACTAAACCAGGGAATTCATTATTCTGAAATTATCGTAAAACCTACGCCTTTGAATCTGATTTTGTGGAATGCCAATGTGGCGACGACCAATTCTTATTTATTGTCCAACTATTCATTATTTGATACCCAACCCATTTCATTTGTAGCTTACAACAAAAATAAAATTTTAGAATCAAAGCTGACAAGAAACACCGATTTTGAAAAACTAAAAAAAGCCAGCGAAGGTTGGTACATTATTTCTCGAAAAAAAGAAACTTTATACTTTAATGATTTACGCTTTGGGTTATTGAATGATAATCCTGCAAACCCTCAATTTGCTTTTAGTTATCAATTTATTGCCAACAAAGGCGACTTGAATGCAGTTGAAGTCCCTAAAAGCAAAAGAGATGGAAAACGACTTTTACATAAAATATTTAATCGACTCAAAGGAAATTAAGACACCCTTTATTTTGTACTATAAGCTACATTAAAGGAATGAAAACGAAAAAAGCTTTCGGCAGTTACTATTTTTTCCTAGATCAAATCCATTTGTATTATAGGTGATAAAATTAAAATCAAACCATTCAATGTGATTATTTAATATAAAATACAACTAAATAGTAATCTTACTTTTCAATTTAAAACATCAATCGCTCTTCAACCATCCCGTAATACTCATTCTAGTATTTTGAGTTACTAAAACTTCATGCACTAACTCATCACTCTTAAAGAAAACAGTTTTACCCTGAGTTGGAGCAATTTTTTGATTGTTATTTACTTGATGAATCAATAATTCTCCTCCATCACTTTCTTGCCAATTGCTATTGAGATAGCTAATCATGGAATATTTTCGACTAGGATTATTTTTGAATTGGTCTAAATGCTTTAAATAAAAATCACCCGATTCATAAAGTGAATAGTGAAATTCATAACCTGTTATTCCGGCATAACAACTTTGGTTCAAATAAACAATAAAGGCTTCAATTTGGGCAAAGAATTCATTTTCGAATGCATTATTGTGTTTTTTGTCAAGCCAATAAATAGAATCGCTTCGAATCGCTCCGTCATAAGAAACCTTCTCTGAGTTCCCAACTCCTGCTTCCAACAATAAACTTTGCTTATTTAAAGCAATTAAGTTCTGCTTTAAATTATTGGCTAAAGTAGTACTCAAAAAATGTTCCGATATCCCTACTTTATTTTCAATATAGGAGGCAATTAAATCCTCAAAGCTATTTTCCATGTCTTTTATATTGACTGAATATACCGCCAACGGGACAAGATAGACTAATAAAATTCGTTAGAGACTGAATCTGAAATAAATAAGATTATTTACTTATAATTCCTCTTTTTATTGCTATAACGGACATGTAATTTTTAATTTGACTCCTCTTTAGAAAAAGAAAAACACTTTATTATTAAAGTGTAAAAGGTATAATTCAAGCTATTATTTTACACCAGTAAAACCTTTAAATAATAAAAAACTAAATTTAACTAATGTAATAAAATATAATAATTTACTTATAAATGCATTATTTCATTTTCTAAAACATTGTAATAGAATCATCAGTAACTTCATAAGGCTATTTATAATCCTTGATGGTAATGGAAAAAAAATATTATCCTGCTATAATTTTTTTCCACCAGTTTGTTTTTGAAATAGATTTCCCATACCCGTAACTTTGTCCATAACCGTAGCCTCTTTTTAAATCAACCCCGTTAATTAGAATCGCCATATTAGGCAATCGCTTTTCATTGAACATCTTTTTTGGAATTTCTAAAAGCCTTTTGTCTAAATTATTAAATCTAATTATATACAAGCATAAATCAGCATGGTGACTTAACAACAACGCGTCTGTAACCATCTTTACAGGAGCTGTATCTACAACAACATAATCATAGTTATCTTTAGCGTAATCGAAAATTTCATCAAAACGACCATTCATTAGTAACTCAGATGGATTAGGAGGTACTGTCCCTGAATTTAAAATATCATAGTTTCCTTCTAAAGAAGGTTCTACTACACCCGAAACTTTTAAAGAATTATCCATTAAAAAATCGGACAATCCATTTCCTATATTTTGATTAAGATATTCATTCCTATTTGATTTTCTAATATCTCCACCTATTAATAATACTTTTTTATTAGATAGGGCAATTACCGATGCGAGATTTAATGTGGTAAAGGTTTTACCTTCTCCAACTGTTGTAGACATAATAAATATTATTTTTGCCCGACCTTTTATTTTAGAAAGCATAAAATTAATATTTGTTCGCAACATCCTGAAAGATTCAGAGATTCCCTCATTATTATTGTCATGAATTCCAATTTTATTACCTGTGACCATTTTTGGAATTTCTCCAATAATAGGTGCTTTTATAACGCTTTCAATATCTTTAATAGATTGGACTTTATTATCGAAAAAAAATTTAATATACAAGGCTATGAATGGTAATAGTAAACCTAAAGATAGCGCTGTAATAATTACAAGAATTAATTTTGGACTTGCAGGTCTACTGCTTCCATCAGCAAAATCAATTATCTTTGCATTAGGTGTAGTAACTGCCAAGGAGATAGCATTTTCTTCCCGTTTTTGTAATAGAAACAAATATAATGTTTCAATGATTTGTTGTTGACGTTGAAATTCTTTAAATTGACGTTCTTGTTTTGGCGCTGAGTAAATTCTTGAAAACACTTTGTCTTCCTCCCTTTTCGTATTATTTAAAGCGATATTTAGAGATGCTTTTAAATTTTGTAAGCCATGTGATATACTTGTTCTCAGTTGCTGCAGTTGCTCATCTAAATTAATAATAACTGGATTTTTTTTGCTTGAACTTTTTAAAATCCGGTTACGTTCCATTAATAATTCATTATATCTGGCACTATTTGTGCTAACTGCATCATCTGACAAGCCTAAATTTGAAGGTATGATTTGCTCATTGTTTTTGTTTACATAATCCGTAACATATTCAGCAACTCTTACTTGAGTATTTAAATCAACAATTTTCTTTTCTAATTCTGCATTGCTCGCTAATATTAATGAAGATTCAGAATCAATGTCGGTCAATTGATTGTTCTTTTTGAAATTTTCGACTCCCTGATCTACATTTGATAATTCATTTTTAATAAGTTCCAGACGTTCATTGATAAATATATTATTTCTTTTACCGATAAATTCTTTATCCGCAACGACATCCTTATTATATTGCTGCACTAGATTATTTAAAATATCTTGTGACTTTACCTTAATGGGTGCTTTTAAAGTTAATTGAATTAAGCTAGACTTTTTATACAGTACCTTAACTTCAATATCTTTTCTTAAATCTTCAACAATATTTTCTAATGGAACCACCTTAACTACTATTTCTTCATCTTTTCTTACGTTTTTTAATACAGTGGGCGTTACAGTAATATTCCCAAAATCTGTTTGCACATTTTCACCAAACAAATATACTTTGCTGGCAGTACCCCTACCATTTTTTAAAACAAATTGTGTGGGAGATAAAGCCTGAATTGAAAAAATAGTGTCTTTACTGTACACTAAGGAATCCTTTAATGAAAAATTGATTTTAAATGGAACATCATTCTTGTACAGTTCTCTATTTACAAATATTCCCTTTTCATAAAAAGTAATGTTTGTTCCTAATTTTTTCACCACACTTTCCATCAAACTAAACGATTTTAGCATACCAATTTCATTATCGACAGTTGTTATGCCAAAAGTGGTCAATCCTAAATCTTCAGAAGCTGAAAGCACTGAAGGCAACCCTTTACTGTTTTCATCGTTAACTAAAATGGTAGTTGTAACAGTATATTGTTTAGGTATAAATTTTAAATATGCAGATGCGCCTATAGCAGAAATAATTATACCAATAAAAAACCATTTCCAATTATAGGCATATTTTTCAAATTTTTCACGATAATTAACGGCTTCATCGTCTTCAAACATATAATTGTATGGGTTCTCATTTTGCATAATCTTGATTTTAAAGTTTTAGCGATTAAGAATTAATATTATTGAAATTAATGATGAAATTGATGAAAGTATAATACCTGCATTAGCGCCAACAGCTGATGAATTGAGTTTTGTTTTATTAGGTTCTACATAGATTACATCATTTTGTGCCATATAAAAATAAGGAGAATTAAAGATTTTTTTATCAGTTAGATCGAGTGTAATAAAAGCTCTTTTCCCTCCCTGTTCTCGTATTAACATTACGGTTTTTCGCTTGCCGTGTATAGTTAGATCCCCTGCTAAACTAATGGCTTCTATTACACTAATTCGCTCGTTTGGTATAAGATAAGTGCCTGGAGTTTTTACTTCACCTAAAACAGCTACTTTAAAATTTACTAATCGAATATTTACAATAGGTTTTGCAAGATATTCTGCCAAAGTCTTAGTTAATTGCTGTTTTAATATTTTGGTGGTAATTCCTTCCACTTTAAGAATCCCAACAACCGGAAAAGTAATTTCACCATCATTATCCACAATATAAGTTAAGGGTATGGGTTCCGTTGTACTAGTCGATTCATATAAATTAAAAGGAACTGCTGCTCCTTTATCAATTGCTGAAACATTAATGCTTAAAATATCTCCTTTTTGAATTTTTGGTTCATAAATCTCATAATCTTCATGAGAGAGATTATCCTGATTGCCTTGAAAATATACCATTTTTTCAGAAGAAACACAGCTGGTTAAAATTACAGTTAACCACACTATTAATAAGTATTTAATGTTTTTATTTTTCATATAATTGTTGTTGTTTATAATTTATTTTAAACTGAGATACTAGCATTCATAATTCACTTTTTTCATTTTTCTTTAAAAGAAAATAATTGAATTTACTTGTAAAAATTCTACCTACATTAAACACTGTCAGTTCTTTTAATAAACTAAAGAAAAGTAACATTACAACATTTAAAAACATTAGAAAAAAAGACATTTGAAAACTATCGAGGAATGATGAAAGCCAGAGAGAAATTATAATAATTACATAATTTAGAAATCCTAAAGTCATTGCAACTTTAAAGTGTGAAAGTCCTGAATCAATTAAAATATGATGAATGTGATTTCTATCTGCTTTAAACGGACTTTTACCTGATACCAATCTTATCCCAATTACTCGACACATATCAAATAATGGCATGAACAGTATAGCAAAAATAATTATCAATTTATTTTCAGCTTTAAATGTGAAATTGCTTAATAATGTTGCATCCATAGATAGGAATTTCAAAGTACAAAATCCTATAAAAAATCCTATAAGCAATGAGCCTGTATCTCCCATAAATATTTTTTGTCTTGTTGAAAAATTATAATAGAGATAGGCCAGCAGCATTGCTATGATACTCAAACTAACTAAAAAGTAAAAGTGTAAATCACAAGCATAAAAAATTAAAGAAAACACACTAAATATTACAATTGCTATTGTGGAAGCTAAACCATCTATTCCATCAATAAAATTAAATGCATTAATAATGGTTAATAAAATAAAAATAATTCCAAAATACTCTAATAATTCAGGTAATTTATGTATTCCTAAAAAACCATTCAGCGTTGTGAAATTCATAGAATTAGAAACTAGCAAAAAAATGATAGCAATGGTTTCCATCGTTAATTTGGCTATTGGAGAGGTGACGACCAAATCATCTTTTAAACCTATTATAAATACAACTGTTATCGCAGCTATTAGATTTAGACCAATATTTTCTACATCAAAATTTTTTATAAAAAAAAGTGTCATTATAATCGTTATATAAAAGGCTACACCAGCCATAGTAGGTGTTGAACAAAAATGAGAACTTCGGTTATTAGGTTCATCACTTAAATTCCGAATTTTTATTATCCCATATATTTTTGGTATAATAGTGTATACTAACAGAAATGAAATTATCACTATCAGTAAACTTAATACTGTAAAATTAGACATGATTTCTTTGAGCATTTCTTTATTTTTTTAAAATTATAAAATATTTTTTTACAATAAAACAGTTGTTCTTACTGTAAGCTACGGCTAAATAATTCAAGTCTAACTTTAATCTTACAACCATTCTTTTTCGGGGATTAAAGAATATTAAAGTTGAAAAAGACTTTTTTAAATTTTATAAAATAAAAAAATACGGTAGGTAATTATTTTTTTATTGGCAGTTATAAATAAGGTTATATTTCCAGATTAAATTTAAATATAATTACCGGTCCTAAAAAAATTTAACTACCATTAACCAAAATATTCGTTTAAAGGTATAATTCTTTAAAATTTTGATTTAAAGCACGTTAAATTTTAATTAAAGTTCTAAATATTATATGGTCAATTTTAAATACTAGGTATAAAAGTAATTTTTGATTATAAAAAAAGTAATTTATAAATAAATTAACAATCATTATTTCACAAAAAAAAACACCTCAAAATTAAATTTTTAAGGTGTTTTGCAGAAAAAAGAGATCAACTTAAATAAATTGTTAAAAAAATTAATTCTTTGTTACTAATCTAAAATTATTTTGAATTTAGGAGGAATAGATTAGCATAACCGGCTGAAACTACTTTCCAAGTGTATATTTTATTTGCAACGTTTTTCATGTCTTTAGCAATCTCATTTAATTCTTCCTGCTTAATATTTGATACAATCTTTAGTAATTCATTTTTATTATTGAAGTACTTAGCTTTGTTTGCTGTAGTTTCCAAGTTATAATTTATGCCATAAGTTATAATAGGCAACTCCAGATACATTGCTTCCACTAATGACGGATTAGTTCCTCCTGCACTATGGCCATGAACATAGAAATAACAATTACTTCTAATCTGGTTTAATATGTTTTGATCATAAATAGGGTCTAATAAATGGATGTTTTCATAATTATTGAATTTCAATTTCATTTCTTTACCATAGTTACTATTATTCCAATTCCCTATAACAACAATATCTAAACTTGGATGTTCTGAAAAGGAATGCAGTATCAAATAAATGTTATTTTCTGGTTCAATTCTACAAACTTTAAATGCGTATTTTTTAGCCAAGAAAGGATATTCAGATACAACACCGGAACTTAATGCTTCTTTCTTTGTATGATCAGCACCATAAGCAATTAATTCACTATTGATATTATAAACATATTTCACATAATCTTGGATTACTTTATTGTCTGAAACAACTCTGTCAGCATAAGTTACTGCTACTCTTTCGGAAAATTTTAAAAATATTTTAGCTGCTTTCCCCCATTTTGTACGTTTCCACTCTAACCCATCGATATTAACAATAATAACTTTATTAGATATCAATTTAATAAACGGTAAAACTACACAGCCCGAAACTCCCAGTATCAAAAGGACATCTGCATAAAATAACGCATTAAAAATGGAAATTATATCGTATAAAATGCTTTGCATACCATTTGCATTTAATGGGATATATTTTAACTGAGCATTGTTGTGACTTTTAAGCTTTTTAGGATAAAAAAAACTACTGCAATAAACCGTCACATCAAATGAATCAGTTAAGTGTTTCGTTAAATATTCAGTAAGAGTTTCAAAGCCACCATATTTAGCAGGAAGACCAACAGTGCCGATAATGGCTATTTTTTTTTGTATCATGCTAAAATTACTTTTTCAAGCATGATTCTTGCGCTTTCTTCCCACGAATACTTCCCCTTAATTGTTGATTGTATTGCGCTTAAATCTATATTTTTTACATTTTGTGCCATCTGATTAATTATTCTAACAAACTCCTCGTAATTATTCGGATCAAAAAAATAGGGATTAAAAAAATCAAAATCAGCCATAGCCGTAGTATTAGAGCATGCAACAGGTGTAGATAATGCCCCAGCTTCTAGTGGAGGGATGCCAAACCCCTCAGCTTTAGAAGGATATACAAAAAATTCTGCTGCATTTAAAAAATTTTTCAAATCTAAATCAGTAACTTTTCTAAACCAATAAATGGATTTTTTAACTTCTTTTTTTAAATCATTTATGTCATCAAAAAGACCACTATGCAATGTATTGTCTCCAATTAAAACGAGAGAAAATCCTTTTTCATACAGTTTTTCCTTTGCAAAAGCTTTAACTAATAAATTTTGATTTTTTCTCGGTTCTATGCGGCTTACATAAAGTATAAACTTTTGGACGGCATAGCGGTCACTAATATATTTTTTTGACACCTCTTTGGCTGTTTTAAATTGAAAATAATCATCTGAAACAGCGTTGGGTGTTATTATTATTTCATTTGCTTTAATGTTAAATTGTTTGGCAATTTTTTGTTTGGAATAATCTGAGACGGTCAATAAATAATCACTCCTTTTAGCACTTAAAAAAAATAATATATTGCGTTGCAATCGATACAAAAAAGAAAAATCATTAGAAAAATCATTAAAAAGAATATCATGTATTGTAACAATATATTTGCAGTTTTTATTTTTAATAAAAGGAATAACATATTGGAAATGAGCATGTGTACAACCTAATCTATTGATTATTTGAGGTATTTCTATAAAAATTCTTTCGAAACTTCCTCTTGATGAATACTGAATGTATTTCACATTAGGTTGATTTACAAAATACTCCTTAATATTTTCAAGTTTATTTGCACCAAAATATAAGGTGATGTTCGGGTCTAGAAATAAAACCTTTAAATACAATTCTTTGACATACGTTACCGTACCTTGAAATTCACCGTCAAAAATATGTGCATCAACAAAAATTTTATAGTTTTTCATACTTAAATTAATTTAAAAAAATCACGATATGCATCGAGTTAACTCTTTTCACTCAAATATAATTTTATCTTACGGACAATAGAACTTTCAATTTTCCATACTTCGAACAACGATTTTAATAAAAAAATTCTTGAGCTATTGGAGTTAAGATATTCTTTATGATAGTACAATTTACTTTGAAAAGCATATTTATGCATGTTAATAAAACTCAAATTACTTGAAATTGTTTGCGAGCTTAAATGATCATAATTTAAGTTATATAAAAGGTAATTATTCAAGCCCAATCTTTTAACTTTAATGCCTATTATAGATTCTTCCATATATAAAAAGGTGTTTTCGTCTAATAAACCTATATCAAAAAACACTTTTTTGACACCCATAAAAAAAGATCCCGCTAAACAATCAACTGGCTTAATTTCTGAAAGATGTTCCGTATTATAAATTTGCCTCCCTCTGTAGAAGTATTCATTACGAAAAATAAATTCTAATGCGATTAGTGAGCCTTTTATATCATCTATAAATCTGGGGGTTTTCCACGCTGACATTTTTGATATCTTTCCATTATCACGCATTATAGGAGCGACAAAAGCCGGGTTTTTTAACTTTTTATACTCTTTAGTCATTTTAAATAATAATAATGTGTCGTTAATCGAAATATCATTATTACTGATTACAATAAAATCTATCTCCTTTTTCTTTAGATAATGTAAACCAAAATTATTACCGTAGGCATAACCTCCATTTCTTTCGCTAAGAATTACTTCAATATTTTTTATTGCTAAGAATGTATCTTTTAATATATCATATGATTTATTAGGCGAGCAATTATCAACTATTAGGATATTTAAATCTATTTTTTCCTGTTTTTGTAAACAGTCGACGTATGTAATCGTGTCCTTATAGGATTGATAATTCAATATTATAACATAAATAGAGTCTAATTGATCTGTATTTTTCATTTAATACTGTTTTAAAATCACTTTAAATTAATTTAAAAAGCGCCTGTTATACAGAAATTTTAGCCTTAAAAAGTTATAATAGACAGAAGTTACATTTAGTAAAAAATATGTAAATTATTTAGATGCTAAACTCCTATGTGTTTTCGCTCTTTTTGCTTGAATACTTTGTCAGTCGAAGTATTTCTCTCATTTTCCTGCCCCAAATATCCCAATTTAATTCGTTTTCAAATTTCTTGCGGGCGTTTAAAGATAGCGTACTTAACTGTCCCCGATCATCCAGAAGAGATTGTATAATTGCCACATAGTCAGCTGGTGTGGCGGTCAACGGCAAAGTAAAACCGTTGATACCATTTTCAATAATTGAGGTT
The DNA here is from genome assembly GCF_015751645.1 of Flavobacterium sp. CG_9.1. NCBI lineage: Bacteria > Pseudomonadati > Bacteroidota > Flavobacteriia > Flavobacteriales > Flavobacteriaceae > Flavobacterium > Flavobacterium sp. CG_9.1. The sequence goes on along the minus strand of NZ_JADOVC010000013.1, from coordinate 60,195 downwards.
ACACCGCCCGTATCTGTAGTGATAACCGGTATCCCAAAAGCATTAGCTTCACAGAACACTATAGGAGTACAATCAGCACGGGTAGGAACAAACAACAGATGTGTATTGTGTAAAATATTTACTAAAACATCACATTCTTCCCCTTTATTCTTATCAAGAAAAGGCACTATTTTAATTTTATCGTCATTTGTCAATAAATTAGGAATACAGCCGCATATTGTTAAGGTTATATCATACCCTTTATTAGTTAAAATACGGAATGTTTCTACTACAATTGCTCCGCCTTTTCTTTCCCAATCCACTCCTAAAAAAAGAAAATTTATCGTACTATTGAATTCTTTGTTTAAGTTTGCTCGTTGCGGTATAAAATCTAGATTAGCCCCAAATTTCACTGTGAAAACAGAACTTTTATCAACTTTATAATTATTAATTACATATTCAGCTGCCCAAGTGGAAGAATAAACATGAGTGACGGCCTTTTTTATTGCGTATTTTTCAATTAAATCACCCTCTTTAAAAGAAAAATCGGAAATATTTGAAAAATAGTCATAATAATTATTCAGTTGACCAAAAGAACTATCCGATAAATAACATATTGGTATTGACGATTCCAAATAAGCTATTTCTGTGGCTGCTACTGGAGCAAAAATTACATCAATTTTTTTATTTTCAAGTTTTTTTTTGATTTGAGAAGCATAAAATTTACTTAGTATCAAACTGTGGGATCTATCATATCTTTTAAAAAAAAACAGCTGATTTATAACAGTGTTTATTAAAAGCATTGATTTAATCATTAAATTATGCTTTATTGGCGCAATTAAATAAACTTCATCAACTTCTTTCATTAAGGATTCATACATCTTAAAATGAGTTCCGGACCAACTTCTTTTATCCTTTGGATTTTTTGCGGTGAGGTACCCAACTGTAAGTTTTTCTTTCATGTTTGAGCTAAAATTAATTTAACTTTATAATTTTTGCTTTCACTGATTTCATTTTAAGTGTAGCTCCAATTAAAATCAATAGTAGCACGGGCGTTGTTGTTGTAAAAATTCCATGAACTACAAAAGTTATAAGCATAACCGTAAATACAGCTGCCTGTAAGAGCATGGATGCTAATTTTTCTAATTTACTGCACTCTTGAAAAGTGACTCTTGAGGCGACTTGTAAAAGTTTGAATAAAAAAAGAAAGAAAAAAATTATTCCAAGTAATCCGGTTTTTAGTAGTACCGTAATAAAACCATTATGGAACATAGGCAAAACATCTAATGAATCCATTTCACCATTAAAAATCCAATTAGGAGTATAAACAACAGTACCGAAACCCTGACCTATTAACATCTCAATAAAATTCCCTTCACTGAATTTTGTAAGTCCTAAGAAAGCTTCATAACCGCGCCAATTCTGGCTAATTTCAAATGATGTTTCGTAATCTTGAACAAGGATTTCATTGAAAGAATGATTTATTTTTGATTGAAATGTGTCTTCTTCTATTGCGCTGGATTCAACTTTTATGAAAAACCCTCCAAAAATAATTAATAGTACCACAAATACGGTTGCCCAGTAGATTTTCAAAATAGTAATATATTTGTCAATAAAGGGAATTAAAATCATTACCAATAATAAAAAATAATCTGTTCTCGAAAATGATATCGCAACTGAGAATAGTGAAATCCCCATTATAAACCATTCCTGAAAATTTTCAAATAACTTGAATTTGCATATTCTTGCATAAAACAATATTGTAAATGCTAACAATGCTGTTGGATTTGACAAGCTATACCCATATCTTGTCTCAAGACCTAGCTGGGCAAGTAATGCCGGATTTAAAACCAACTCTATCAAATTATAAATAGTTATTACAAGTGAACTTATTACAATAACTTTTATTAGCTCTCTAAAATCAATTATTTTTTTAGACATATAAAACCCGATAATAATAAATAGCGGAGCTTGAATAAAGTACATTATATCTCTTGTAAAATAATACAAATTAAAGTCTGCCAAACGGACTAGCCCCACAAAGAATCCTATAAAAACAATCATCTTCAAAAAAAAAATATTTTTTAACCCACGAGACGCTTTTACAGACCTATTTAGCTCAAGATGAATCAATAAAGGAATTGACAAAAAAACTACAGCTTGATCCCAGTCTGTTTGAGAAAGAACCAGTAACAGGGCAGTATACCAGAGAGCGGGGTCATTTTTATTTGATTTTAGAAATCTTTCCATGATTTATTTATAAAACGTAAATACTTTTATATTGTTTCTTTGAAGTACTATTGCTGCATAAATTGTTATAGTAAACTCACAAATTAATAAAGATATAGCTGCCCCAGTAGTTGATAGTTTGAATCCAAAAAGTAAAATTCCCAAGACAAGCAAATTTAAAATTGCGCCTGTCATATAGATTCTAGAAAAATATTTATCCATTTTAAAAGGTAACAATACAATATTAAATAATATTGAAGCAATAGGCAGTATTACTATTAAAGGAGATAAAATTCTAAATATTACTATTGAATGATTTACATTTTGACTAAACAACAAATGAAAAATTGGTTCGGCAAAAATGACTCCGATTATCCATATAAAAATTGAAATGATAATTATAAAATTTAAAATTCTTTGCAAAAAAACTACAGTTTCTTCAGATGATTTTCTGACTAATTGAATAATATGAGGATAAAGTGTTTGAGTAAAGGGTGAAAACATGGCTACAATTATTCGTAAAGCTTTTTCTGCAATTGCATAATAACCAACCATCGTTGTATTAGTAACCAAACCTAAAACAACTGTGGTCGTAGTTGTGTAAAAACTAGTAGAGATTGTAGAAATGAAAATATAATACCCTTCTTGAACATGCCTCCGTACATTTTTATAATTTTGAATTTTAAAAGGAACATTAAAAGTTTTATTTATCAAAATCATTGAAATAATCCCTACAAAAATATATCCTCCAGAATTTAATAATGGCACTAATAAATAATCATTTGGTGATTTTACAAATACAAAAATCGAAATTGTAAAAATAACTTTTGAAATTACAGATAAAATTGTGATGTATTTCATCTTTTCCATTCCTTGAAAAAACCAAGTTGGAAATAAAAATGTTCCAATGACACTACCGAAGGTAAAAAAATACAACTCACAATGCATTGAAAATTTTTCAAAACTAAAAACTACAGCTGCCATTATAATTAAACACAAAATAACTAATACAAAACGTGCTGTCATAATTGAATTGTAAGTTGTCGTTAATTCCTCGATATTATTCTTTGTCAGTGATATTTCTCTAGTTCCGGAAAAATTAAATCCGTATTCAGCTATAACAGAAAAATAGCTAATAAATGCTTGTGCAAAAATAACAAGTCCGTAAATTTCTATTCCTAGTGTTCTTACCAAGTAGGGGAATGTTACTAATGGTAATAGTAAGTTAACTGCATGTAAAAATGATAATGATATAAGATTAGAAAACAACTTTTTGTTCTCCGCTCTTTTTAATTTTTCAATCATTATTTTTTTTTAGTTAATTATAAATTCAACAAACGCTAAGGTTTCAATTTTTTAAATAAATAAAATGATTATTTAAAAACAAAATCGAGGTATTTTCAGTTTAACTCTATCGCATTGCTGCATTAAAAAGTAAATACTTCTAAATCTTAATCTAAGCAAACATTACAAATCCAGCCATAGCAATTAAAAAGAATGCTAAAATTATAATTGAGATAATTCCTAAAAATTTTTTTGAAATATTCATTATGCTTTGCTTTGAAAAGATGGCTGAATAATTAAATGGGGAAAGATAATTTTACTAAAAAAATAATTCATAGAAAATTTCTTTTACGGCTTCGCAGTTGAAAGTCACATAAATGCTGTCAACTTTTTAATTAAAAAACTATGCTTCATTTTTTACACTCTATCAAATGTAAGTATTTATTTTTTTAAAAACATCTACAAACATAATTAAATGTACCTCAAAACACATGTTATCAACAACATAGCAAATCCAGATGTTTATTGGTCTATATGTTTAATAAACAAATAATAAAAGGAGATTTATAAATTTAAAGGAAATATGATGGAATTTGAAGAGTCCCAAAGTATAAAATAAAGGAAGAGAAACTATGTATAATTGTAAAAGCAAGATTTTAATTTTAAACAAATAAGTCATTTAAGAAACTACAAAATAGCAATTCCTTAAATGACTTATATGTTAAAAAACCGTAGGTTGTTTATAATTTGCTGATATAACTTCCGTAAATATCTTTAAACTGATAGCCTTCAGAAAAACGATCTTTGCTTAGTTTTTTGTATTCAACCAAAGCCCAAAGTATAAATTCCTTCATGAAAAATTTATCTTCCTTGGCGAGTTGAGGTTGGTATTTCTTGATTAAAACTTCAAGAGGAACAATACTTCCCAAGATTCTTTCATATTCTTCATCAGAACAATCATCTAGTAATTCGAAACCACTTTCGGCAAAAAACCATTCGATGATATCTGTATAAGCTGTTTTTTCATCTTGCTTTTCCAGTTTTTCAATTTTTGGAAAATAAGCTGGAAAAAAGGTATGGATTGCATCGCCTAATAAGTGCTGTGCTACAACGGCTGCACCCTCCTGCTCTCCTTCATATACTAATTCTACTTTTCCAGTAATCGCAGGGATGATTCCCATAAAATCAGACAAACGTAAAGTAGTGAGATCCGCTCCTGATTTCAATGCTCTGCGTTCCGCTGTACTTAATAAATTCTCAAAAGCAGTAATGCTCAATCTGGCGCTTACACCACTTTTATTGTCTATGTATTCACTCTCACGAGCCTCAAAACTGATTTGTTCCAATAAGTCCCTCGCTAATGAAGGAACATAGACCATATCATTCTGCACTTTATCTAATTTAGCTTCTTGCTCTGTAATTGTTCTCGCAATTTTTATCGTATCGGGATAATGTGTCAAAATTTGAGAACCAATTCTGTCTTTCAATGGTGTTACAATACTTCCACGATTGGTGTAATCCTCTGGATTTGCCGTAAAGACAAATTGCATGTCCAAGGGCATTCTTAATTTGAAACCACGGATTTGAATGTCACCTTCTTGCAAAATATTAAACAAAGCAACTTGGATTCTTGCTTGTAAATCAGGTAATTCATTAATTACAAAAATACAGCGATTCGCTCTTGGAATCATCCCAAAGTGAATCACTCGATCATCAGAATAGGATAATTTCAGATTTGCGGCTTTTATCGGATCTACATCTCCTATTAAATCGGCAACGGTTACGTCTGGCGTAGCTAGCTTCTCGAAGAACCGATCGCTTCTGTGCAGCCAAGAAATGGGAGTTTCATCCCCTTTTTCGGCAATTAAGTTTTTGGCAAAACGAGAAATTGGTTTCAAAGGATCGTCATTAATTTCTGAACCCGCTACAAACGGAATGTATTCGTCTAATAATTCAATCATTTTACGTGCTAACCTCGTTTTGGCTTGACCACGAAGTCCCAGTAAATTGATGTTATGACGTGATAAAATGGCGCGCTCCAACTCTGGAATTACCGTATTTTCAAATCCATGAACGCCTTCGAATGTTGGTTTTCCTGATTTGATTTTTTCTCTCAGGTTCAAACGCAATTCATCTTTTATGCTTTTGCTTTCGTATCCTGATTTTTTTAATTCGCCTAATGTTTTTATATTTTCTATTTTCATGTTTGAAATTTAACGATTGAAAGAGGGACTACTTTAAAAATTGTTTTCCTGCTCTTGCTATCTATTATCTTGATTAATTATCCTGTTCGCTTTATTTTTTTTGCTCTAAAGTCGTTTCTACCGTTTTATTTAATTCTCTTCTTTCTATTAGTTTCATAATCTTCAAAAATCATTTCGCCCAAACCTTTCAATCCAGTATAGAACGCTTTTCCTTGATTGGCTTCGGTAAATTTATTGACAAACTGCTGTAGATAAGGATCATTAGCAATCATAAAAGTAGTAATCGGAATGTGTAATTTACGGGCTTGTTGCGCTTGACTGTAGCATTTATCTACAATATATTCATCCAGACCATTGCTGTTCATATAATACGAACCGTCCTTTTCCCGAACGCAACTTGGTTTCCCATCCGTAATCATGAATATTTGTTTATTGGTATTTCGTTTTCTACGAAGTAAGTCCATTGCTAGTTGCAAGCCTGCTACTGTATTAGTGTGGAATGGTCCTACTTTTAAATAAGGTAAATCTTTAATAGCAATCGTCCAAGCATCATTTCCAAAAACTAATATATCTAAAGTATCTTTTGGATAACGTGTTGTAATTAATTCAGCAAGAGCCATTGCCACTTTTTTAGCTGGTGTAATTCTATCTTCACCATACAAGATCATACTGTGGCTAATATCAATCATCAAGACAGTGCTCATCTGAGATTTAAATTGTGTTTCTTCAACAACCAAATCATTTTCGGTCAGCATAAAACTGTCGACTCCATTATTGATTTGAGCATTTCGCAAACTTTCTGTCAATGAGATTCGCTCTAGTCCATCACCAAAATGAAATTCGCGAAATGCACCAGTATGTTCGTCACCATTTCCGGCATGTTTGGTCTTGTGATTTCCACTGCCACTGCGCTTTAAATTCCCAAAAATAGTGTCTAAAGCCTGCTGCCGAATAGCTCGCTCTGTTTTTGATGTAATTCCAATTCCTGAACTTCCATCTTCTTTAAGTTCATCACGGATATATCCTTTTTTCTTTAAATCTTCGATAAAATTATCAATGGTGTAATTTTCATCCGTCAATTTATATTCTTTGTCTAATTCTCGCAACCAATCGATTGCTTCATCAAAATCTCCAGAGGTATGCGTGATTAATTCCTTGAAAATCCCAAAAAGTTTATCAAACGGAGATTGATTTGGCGCTTCGTATTGCTTGAAATAAAAACCTTTTCTATTGTCATTTTTCATATTGTTAAAATTACATTATTTTCAAATGACTCTTTACAAACGTTTATTAATTTTTAGTTAAAAGCGTTTTAATATGAATTATGTGGTAGAATTTTGGAACCAAGAATGCTTTTTGTAACGTGATCTCAAAAAATCAAATGAATTCTCCATCCACATAAAACCAATTTCCATTTTCAAGTTTAAAAGAGGAAAGTTCATGATGAATTTGCTGCTGCCGTTTAGAGTCCAAAAAGTAGGCTTTGAACTCCACCGTATATTCGGTGACGTATATAATTTCTAATTGAAGCCATTTATTTCTGGTCGCCCAATTAAGAATTTCTGATTTAGAATGGGAACTTCTTTTGGAGACATGGGTTGTTGCTACCAAATAATCAGCTTGATGCGTCACATAGGCCGAATAACGAGAACGCATTAACAATTCAGCTGTTGTTGCTTTTTGAATGCCATTAATAATGGGTTCACAACATTCCTGATAGGATTTACCCAAACCGCAAAAACAAGTATTCTGGTTGCTATTTAGCATGCTACTTTTAAAGAGAAGTTGTTGCTTGGCCATTAAGTCCTACTATTCTTTGGTGTAATTGATTCAACAAAACTTGATACCTACTTATTTCTATCAGGTCTTCATCTTCTTCGGCAAAATCGAGTAATTCATCTAGCTCTTCACTAACTTCAACTAATTTATTGTTGGCTCCTTTGGCATTTTTTTCAGCTATAAAATCAATTATTTCTTGAACACCACTTTTTACTTGGTCAAATTTATTTATTTCCATGATGTGTCTTTTTAGTTGTTCTCCGAAGCGTTATTTTCATTAAACTTCTTTACAATTTGCTTTAACTTTTCTTTGCGCACAATTTCCGCTTGCTTTACTTTATCTTGTGCTTTATGCAATTTGTCGTTGTGTTTTTTAATATTTCTTTCGTTATTTCTACTCATGGTCTTACGCTAAAAAATTATGAATTCAATTATTTGATTCAAAAATGTCCTGCAAAGTTCGGGTTATTTATTGAAATTCAAGTTGTTTTTAATTTGACAATTTGTTCTTTTAAATAGCATTAGCTATGATTGTCAATTTTCGTTCCCCAAATCAGAATGTGTATTCCTAATTTTTCAAGATGATTTTAAAGAAATTCGAATTCTAAAACTATTAAAAAGATCATAATTATTGGCGTTGCAAGAAAAAATGATGTAAAACATTGAAAATTAAAGAGATAACTAAATATCAAAAAGTTTCCTCCTGAACATTTTTTTTATATATTTAGTTTTTTAATGATGCAGTGATCAAAAACATATTATTCCCTATATGAACTCTGAAAAAAAACACACTAAATTGACCAAATGGTTCTTTAAAAGGCCAAAAATAACGGGAGTAATTACGTTCTTATTTTTGAGTTTTATTGCCGGTTTTATCGTAGTACAGCAATATAAATTGATAAAAGAAGACGAGCAGAACGAAATGAACACGATTCTTCATGTCGTGCATCAAAACATTGAACAATCGCTTAAAAATTGTTATACCACTACACTGACTTTAGCACTCACTATCGATAGCAACGGGATTCCTGAAAATTTTGACAGTGTTGGCAAAACACTAATGGCCTCAAATGCTAATATTAATGCGGTACAGTTAGTTCCAAAAGGAATTATAAAATACATATATCCCATGAAAGGGAATGAAGCGGCTATGAATTTAAATATTCTAACGGATCCTTATCTTAAGGAGGAAGCTTTAAAATCAATCGCAACTCAAAAAATGTATTTTGCAGGGCCTTTAAAATTAAAGCAAGGCGGAATGGGAATTGTAGGAAGGTTTCCAATTTTTAAGAACAATAAATTTTGGGGTTTTTCAGCCGTTATAATCAAATTAGAAACGCTGTTAAAATCATCGGGTATCAATAATATAGATGATTCAAAATATTATTTTCAATTTTCAAAATATGATCACGCAAAGCAGAAAGAAATTTTTTATTTACCTAATAAAAGTGATTTTGAAAATAAATATAACGTTTCAATAAAAATTCCAGATGGTAATTGGAAGTTACACATCATCTATAAAAATCAAAATTATCTGTATTCTCAAATTTTAATTCCTGGAATCATTGGAATCATTATCGCCGGACTTTTTGGTGTCTTAATATTTACGCTTTTAAAAATACCTAAAGAATTGCAATCATTAGTAAACATTCAGGCTACTAAACTGTTGAACTCTGAAATAAAATTTGGAGCTATTTTCGATCAAGCAGCGGTAGGAATTGCTCATATAGATTCCTTTACAGGAACTTTTATTGAAATCAACAACCAGTATTGCCAATTGTTAGGTTATTCACAGAAAGAAATGAAAGATCGTACCTTTCATTCCGTAACCCATCCTGAAGATTTAGAAGAAGATCTGATTAATCTTCATAAATTACGGAATGGAAAAATAAAAGCGTATTCACTCGAAAAACGCTACATTACAAAAGAGGGTGCTATTGTTTGGGTGAATCTTACAGTATCGCCACTCCTGAAAAAAAATAACAAAGTGACAAGTCATATCTCTATTGTTGAAGATATTACTCTAAAAAAAGAAGCTGAAAAACTAATTCAGAAAAGTGAAATACGCTTTAAAAGCTTATTCGAAGATTCGCCAATACCATTATGGGAAAAAGATTTCTCTGAGGTGAAAAATTATTTACAAGAACTAAATCTGATCAACAAAGCACCAGAAATAGTTTCTAACTACTTTAATAAACATCCTAAAGTTTTGGTGAAATGTATTTCTTTAGTTAAAATTATTGCTGTTAATAATTCGTGCCTAAAGCTATATCAAGTTGACACCAAAGAGCAAATAGCCGCTAACTATCCAAAATTAATAAATTGCGACTTTGCAAAGGCTTTTGTAGAAATAGTAGTAGCGATTACGCAAGGCCAAAAACAAGTTTTTATTGATTCCATCGTACAAAATTCAAAAGGTGAAAATATAGATGTAAATTTAAGATGGAATACAATCCGTGGTTATGAAAAATCATTGGAGCGAATCATTGTTTCTACAGAAGATATTACAGAGCGCATTGCCAGCGAAAAAATTATCCTTGACACAAAACAAAGAGTAGAATCTTTAATTAATACCATTGACGGAATAGTTTGGGAATGCGATGCTAAAAGCTTTTCGTTTAATTTTATAAGCAGAAAGGTAGAAACTATATTAGGATATACGCCTGAGGAATGGCTTGCAGAACCTACATTTTGGCAGGATCATATCTACTCGGAAGACCTAGAAAGGGTTCGGAATTATTGCAAACTGAAAACAGAACAAAATTTAAACCATGATTTTGAATATCGCATGGTTGCTAAAGACCATTCTATTGTTTGGCTCAGAGACATCGTAAACGTAGTTTTAGAAAATGGCAAAGCAGTTAGTTTACGTGGTATTATGATTGACATAACTAAAACTAAAGAAGCGGAAAAAGAGTTGAATACATCCTTTACTATGGTCACCGAACAAAATAAAAGATTATTGAATTTTTCCTATATTGTTTCCCATAATTTAAGATCACACACCAGCAATATCGCCTCTATCGTTTCTTTGATTGAATCCTCTGAATCCGAAGAAGAAAGAGAACAAATGATACAGTTATTAAAAACCGTTTCCGGTTCTCTTAACGAAACCATGGTACACTTAAATGAAGTCATAAATATTAGAAATAATATTGGACTAGTATCTGAATCTTTGAATTTAGCACATTATATTACAACTGTAAAAAGTGTGCTTTCTGAACAAATCACTAGTCATGAAGTAACTATTTCATCTGATATACCTGAGGATACCTTCATTAATTATAACCCAGCTTATCTGGAAAGTATACTTTATAACATCATTTCAAACTCAATTCGGTACAGGCATCCTTCTCGTAAACCCTGCATAAACATTTCTTTAGCAGTTGATAACGGAAGGAAAGTCCTTCAAATTTCAGATAATGGCATAGGTATTGATCTTGTGAGAAACGCTGACAAAATTTTTGGTATGTACAAGACTTTCACGAACAATTCTGATTCCAAAGGAATTGGACTATTTATAACCAAAAATCAAATTGATGCGATGGGAGGAAATATTACTGTGGAAAGCGAACCCAATGTTGGAACTACCTTTAAAATTTATATTCAATGACAAAAAAAGCAATCTGGATAGTTGACGATGATGCCATTTACCAAATTATAGTAAACAAAATAATTCAAAGGTCAGCGATGTTTTCGGCGATTTCCTCTTTCAAAAATGGTAGAGAAGTAATTGATAACTTGCATCATGCTGCAGCAATTAATGGTGATCTTCCGGACATCATTTTATTGGATATCAATATGCCTATAATGGATGGATGGGAATTTATGGAAGCAATGGCACTTATAAAACCTAAATTGCAAAAAGAAATCGTCGTCTATATTGTCAGTTCCTCGATTGCCATTGAAGATAAAAACAAATCAAAATCGTATGAAAATATTTTAGGATACCTCTCCAAACCCATCACTGTAAATGATTTGGTATTAATTGCTTCAAATGATTAATAAAAGGATGCAATGAAGCTTCATAAAAAAATAGCAAACAATACTGTCAGAACTAACATCAGTGAAATTCTTTTTTTATTTCTTCTAATGTTTTAGTAGTAAAGAGGAGTTCATTGATGATTTGTTGTCTCAAAAGATCAATATCATTACAATCAAAATATCGAGCCCACGACGTTAAAGTAAGTAAATTTCGAACTTGTTTGATGCGCTTGGTAGTTTCAAAACTAGTTCGCAAAATTGCTTTTTTATCATAGTTTGGATTGTTTTTATGCTGATAATTAACGGTTTTATTTGAGAAATTTACTTCTAAATAATAGAGTTCTTCCAAAGCATTATCTGGATAAAAGTGGTCCCAAGGAGCGAAACCTAATTTAATTTTAGAGGGAGTTGCTGGGTCTAATGGCTCTAAACGCCATTTGCTATTTGCTAATCGTCCCCAATGATTGGATACACGATACATTCCTAAATTAGTATAATAATACTTACTTCCCGACTTACTATCGTATTGCAGTTTCATGCCATTGACAGTCTCTACAGGCATTTCACTAAATACACAAAAAGTATTTTTAAAAGAATTTGGGTTGGGGCGAAAAAACTTTTCCATCAAGCAAAGATAATCAGAAAGCGCAAATCCTAGCAAGACAAACTATAATTGATTAACTTTGCCGACAAGATTTACTTTAAAAAAATTATTATGACTAAAGCTTCTGAAGAAAGAATGTTGCAAAAAGGGGTTTATACCGGAATCATGGAAAAAGATGAAAATAACAACTTTTTTTGTGGACAATATCTTTTAGACTACCAAATGGCTACAAAATATACTGTAGGAGATTGGATAACTATAAAATCCATCATCGAAAATCCTAGCGATATCAGCCACAACAAATATCCAAAAAAATCAAAAAATTTCGATAAAGCAAATAATAAGCCACAACAGTAGCCTGTTTAAGAGTTTTAATTCTTTGAAATCCAACCCTTAGAAAAGACTTTTTTTTAAAATTTGTTGGTCATAAACCAAAAAAATAAAAAAAAGTGTACCTTTGCAAAAAATTTGTCGATTTTGAAATCAAATTATATTGATTTTATAGTAAAAGACAAGTAGTTACCTTATTTATGAAAAAAATAGTTGAATACCGCAAACTGCTAAATGTAGACAAAACTGCAGAGCTAAAAGATTTGAAAACGATTTATCGTAATGCGATGAAAGAAGCGCATCCTGATAAATTTCAGGGCGATGAAGCTGGATTGAAAGCTGCTGAAGAAAATAGTAAAAAAATCATTGAAGCTTATCATTTCTTGGTTAGCATCAATCCTGAAACATTGAAATTAAACTTACCAGAATATACTGAAACAATAGCAACAGCTACAATTTCAGACTATAAGTTTGTTGAAGGAAGATTAATCATCAATTTCTCAAACGGTAGTGTTTACGAATACATAAGTGTTCCTAAAGCAACTTACGTAAAAATGGTCAACGCTGATTCTCCTGGTAGATTTGCGAAAAGACACATTCTGAATTCGTTTACTTGGAGAAAAACAATCAATCAAGATTAATTCTTTACCACATAAAATTTAAAAGCATCCTTAATAGGATGCTTTTTTTTTGACTTCAAAGCACTTCTTTTCTTCTACTATTACTTTTTTAAAGAATTTTTACTTCGATTGATACTACGGACACCTTTTAAAATGTTTCGGCATCACTATTTATGATCCTTTTAAAAAAATGCTGTTTTTACCGATTCAACAACGAACAAATCATACCAAAACAGATTCAGTTTTCAGTATTAAATCTTTTTTACCGCTCCATTAAAATATGTAACTTCTACCATTGGTAATGGTTGTAAGTGTTATTATTAACAACGGACAGCATCTAAAACTGGCTAATCAATTCATTCTAAACGATACATAAATAATTATAAATTATAACAAAAATTTAGGTTCTAAAATGAATTATATTTTATATTTTTTAAATACTTTTGCAGACTTAACTCAATTAACTAATTAATAATGAAAAAAATAATTCTATTACTTTCGGCAACTGTTGTTTTAATTTCTTGTAACAAAGTTGGCAAAGACGAGTACATCATTTCAGGAACTGCAACAGGAATTGAAAATGGTAAAACAATTATCTTAGAAACACAAGATGCAACGGGAATGATGTTACCAAAAGATACTGTAAAAGTTGAAAATGGGAAATTTGAAATGAAAGGAACAATAACTGAACCTTCATTTTACACTATTCAATTAGAAGGAGCGCAAGCTAAAATACCTTTTATATTAGAAAATGGCGAAGTAACTATTGCTATTAATAAAGATAGTATTCAAAAATCGAAAGTATCAGGAACTTACAATAATGATGAGTATGTAACTTTCAATGAGGAAATCACTAAAGTTCAAAAGAAACTAATGGATTTTCAAAATAAAAATATGGAAGCTATGAATGCTGCACAACAAACTAAAGATACTGTTGTTATCAATGGTTTGATGAAAGAATTTGCAAAGATTCAAGAAGAAGTTGGTGTAGCTTCAAAAGCAAAATATGTTACTTATGCTGAAACGCATCCAAAATCATTTATTTCAGCTTTAATTATTCAAGGAATGTTAAATGACCCAACAGCTGATGTTGCAAAATCTGAAAAATTATACAACGGATTAGAGGAGTCATTGAAAAAGACAAAACCAGGCTTAGCCATCAAAACTAAACTAGCTGAAATCAAAGCACCTGCGGCTGTTGGAGCAACTGCCCCAACAACGGACGGTAAATGAAGAGCCGATTTTTCCGCTCCTAATCCGGAAGGAAAAATAATATCTTTAAAAGAAAGTTTAGGTAAGGTAACAATAATTGATTTCTGGGCATCTTGGTGTGGTCCATGCCGTCAAGAAAACCCAAATGTTGTAGCACTTTATAAAGAATTACACAGCAAAGGGCTAAACATTATTGGTGTTTCTTTAGATAAAGATGCCAAAGCTTGGAAAGAAGCCATTGCAAAAGATAAATTAACTTGGAACCAAGTTTCAAATTTAAAATTTTGGGATGAACCCATTGCAGCACAATACAAAGTGGAATCTATTCCTGCTACTTTTATTTTAGATGCTTCAGGACATGTAGTCGCAAAAGATTTGAGAGGTGATGCGCTTCGAGCTAAAATAGTAGAACTTTTAGCAAAATAAACAACTTCTTTGATAGAAAATATAAAAATCTCCCTAGTGGAGATTTTTATATTTTATTCAATACCAATACATTAAAAATAATACTAAAATTAAGTGCAAATTTAGTTTGGAAACTTCAAAACTGTTTCTATATTTGCACCCGGTTAGCACAATAAGCAATGCTTATTGAGTCTTGGGGAGATACTCAAGCGGCCAACGAGGGCAGACTGTAAATCTGCTGTGTAAACTTCGCAGGTTCGAATCCTGCTCTCCCCACTAAAACGCTGCAAGTAATTGCAGCGTTTTTTTTATAGCACTACTTAATCAAAATTAGCCCCTGATTGTCATTGTCTGACTTACTTGTCTGCATGACTTTTAAAATTAAATAGTCCGTTACTACTAAGTCATTATGCACTCTCACATTTGGAATTTACTTTTTACTATAGTGGCCAAAAGAAATTTAGTTTAAGTAGTTCTATTAGTTTTCACTCGTATTAGAGAATTTAAGGGATACGACATAAAAAAATCCCTATCATTTAAAAATGATAGGGATTTAGTTAGATACGTACTGTCTATTACAAAGTCGCCATATCAATTACAAAGCGATACCGTACATCCCCTTTTATCATGCGGTCGTAAGCATCATTAATATTTTTGATATCAATCATTTCAATTTCTGAAACAATTCCATTCTCAGCGCAGTAATCCAGCATTTCCTGAGTTTCAGGCAAACCGCCAATCAAAGATCCTGCTAGACTTTTTCTACCACCAATTAAGCTAAAAGCATGAATTTCATAAGGTGTTGGTGGTACGCCCACACATATATGCACACCATTTACTCTTAATAAGGACAAATATAAATTTAAATCATGTGGCGCAGAAACAGTATCAAGAATAAAATCAAAATATCCAGTGGCACTTTTTAGTTGTTCTGCATCTTTGGTCACAATAAACTTGTGAGCGCCGAGTTTTTTTGCATCTGCTTCTTTTTCGGGAGACGTACTCAAAACGGTAACTTCAGCACCAAAGGCCACACCAAATTTAACAGCCATGTGTCCTAGCCCACCTAGTCCTAAAACAGCTAACTTATGACCCTTTCCTACTTTCCAATGCTTCAGTGGAGAATAGGTTGTTATTCCAGCACAAAGCAACGGTGCTACAGCGGCTAAATCTAATTTTTCAGAAACGCGTAATACAAAATCTTCATGTACCACGATCGTGTTAGAATAGCCACCATAAGTAGGTGTTTTTCCATCTTGTCCTAAAGCATTATAGGTTGCCGTACTTCCATTTAAACAAAACTGCTCTAGTCCTTCCTGACAGTTTTCACAGGTTCTACAAGAATCTACCAAGCAACCTGTACCAGCTAAATCTCCAATTTTAAACTTTTTGACATGGCTACCTACTTTTATCACTTTCCCTACGATCTCATGTCCAGGAACCATCGGGTAAATAGCTCCTCCCCAATCGTCTTTTATTTGGTGAAGATCACTATGGCAAACACCGCAAAACTGAATGTCAAATTGAACATCATGCGGTCCTACTTCACGTCTTTCAAAGTTCCAAGGAGCTAAATCTGTTTTAGAATCTTTTACTGCGTATCCTTTCGTTGGTATCATATTTATTATTTTTTATAAAATTATGAAATATATTGTAGCTCTCGATTTAAAGATTTTATATAATTCCCACTTCTTTCCGTTTTTTTTGAATTTGAGATCAAGTGCTGCAGATACAACATTCTGGAGTATTAGCTGTGTTTATTGCCATTCCTTAAAATTCCACCGCTAGCCTCTTTAATGTATTGAATAAACATAAATGCATGGGGATCTAGTTTACTAATTTCCTCCTTGATTCGCAAAAGCTCGAGTCGGGTAACTACAGTGACAATGATATCACAATCTTTTTTGATGTCGAAATTATCTGGTAAATAGCCTCTTTCGCCCTTGATAATAGTAATTCCTTTTCCTAACTTTTGTACGATTAACGATTTTATTAATTCACTTTTAGAAGAGATGATGTGTAATGAAGTGTACTGCTCTAATCCGTGAGAAATATAATCTAGCGACTTTATAGCTGAAAAATAAGTTACAATAGAATACAGTGCCGTAGAAATACCAAAAGAATAGGCTGCTGCGAGAAACAATAACGTATTCATGGCGAAAATGACCTCTGATACATTGAGACCAATTTTTTTAGTTGTCAATAGTGCTATTATTTCTACGCCATCAGCTGTCGAACCACTACGAATACACAAACCCATGCCCACACCAATAAGACAACCACCAAATAAAGCAATCAATAGTGGGTCTGACGTGACGGGAGCAACATTAAAAAAAGTCATACTTAAAGCAATCAGCAAAAAAGTAAGGAAACTTTGAATAGCAAAAGTTTTACCCAGCATTTGCTTCCCGATAAATAAAAAAGGAATATTAAATACTAATACTAAAATCCCAAAAGGCCATTTGGTAATTTCATGAACTAAAATTGCAATACCAATTATACCGCCATCCAAAAATTTATTAGGTATCATAAATCCCTTTAATGCTAAGGTTATCAAGGCTACTCCTACTAAATTTAAAATAATATTTTTAAAATAAAAAATTTTTTTCCAGTTGATTGAATTGTGATCAGTAATCATAAGGATTTATTTTAATTATAATCCATTCGCTTTACTAAAGTAACAAAATAAGCTTAATTAATTGGTTAATAAACAGTTGTAATTTATATTTATTCAATTATTTGTGTTTTTTAACTTCTCTAAATAAATAGGATTGCTTTTGATTCCATTTAATTGTACTCCTTCCTGTGAGAATTCGATTCCTATTTTTTACATTCTCTCCATTCCACTACAAATCAAAACAAGATAAATTGAATAAAATCTGCAAAAAATAAACTAAATTTGATATAATAAATAGAACAAAATACTAAAAATCAATATCTTAACTGCTCTGCCTCATTCTAAATTGGTCTAATTAAATTAATATTATTAACTAATAAATATATTAATTATGGGCAAAAAAGTAGTAATTGCATTGACTGTTCAAGCGAATAGTCTTTACACGATGAATAACCCTTCTCCAGCTGATATAAATGCTAAATGTTCGCTATCAGATGATAACTCCGGAAGTTCTGCAAATGGCACTTTAGAGGACTTTAAGTCTACTGTTTATATCAACCAAGATGTGAGATGGATAGGTTTGACAAGCGATACTGGATTTTCAGTGTCGATTGACAGCATCGTTTATGAACCAAATTTTAGTGATGTCAATTTTTTTGATTCATCAACAATTAAAGGGACTGGCGGGAGGTCAGGCAATATAACAGCTAAGGTTAAAGATGATTCCAATTTGCTTAACAAAATAGATAAATACAGTATTCATTTTAGTATTTATGACAATGGGAATACCTTTAAATCTTTCCAAATCGATCCAAAATTAGCGGCAAACCCATGATACTTGCAAAAGATCTCACAATTTTTGTCAAAATCTTATTTCTGGTTGTTTTTTCACTTTTTCTGAACTTAATTATGCGGGCTCAGAATCAAAAAGTGGCTGATAGCCTTTTGAAAATTTATCAAACAAATGAACTTGTAAATACGGAAAAATTAGAATTACTGCGGAATTTATCATTTAATGAAGTGAATAATTTAGAGTTATCAATACACTACGCAGATGAATTAATTACATTATCAAAATTAGAGAAAAACAACTTATATCTGTATCGAGGATATTATCAAAAAGGGACTAAAAATAGACTAATAGGAAATTTAAACGAAGCTTTAAACGATTTTTTCAATGGGGGAAAAGCAGCGATTAAAGCGAAGTCGATCAATGGAGAAGGAATATCATACATGGCAATAGCAGATGTATACTCCGTAATGGGAAACTCCAATAATGCCGAAATTTACTATAATAAGTCCACACAATTGCTACGAAAGTCCAATGATTCCATATCTCTAGCTAGTGCACTATTGAACGCTGGAGATGAATATTCGAAGAACAAAAAATTTGGTTTAGCTTTAACCAATTTTGAAGAGGCTGGTGCTATTTTTAAGAAGATTAATTATTCAAGTGGCACGGCATACACTTTGGGAAATATTGGAATGGTCTATGCCAAAATAGGCAAAAGTGAGCTTGCTAAGTCTTACATTACAAAAGCCATAAATATTCTAGAAGAGTTAAAAGACTATTATGCCATTTCAGACTATTTGTTATGCATGTCTGACATCTACCTGATGCAGAATAATTGGCCTGCAGCGCTTCGTTATGCGAAGCGTAGTCTGCAACTGGCAGAACAATATGGATTAAAGGAACAAATTAGCAATTCGAATCTAAAAATTTCTGAACTCTATCAAATAGCCAAAAACCCAAAAGAATCCCTTAAATTCTATAAAAATCATATTGCTTATCGGGATAGTATCACTAATCTAAAATCCGTTCAGCAAATGGCTGACATAAGGACAAATTATGAGGTTTCCCAAAAGCAAATTGAAGTAGACCTACTCGAGAAGGATTCAGAAATTCAGAAATTAAAAGAGAAAAAACAACAAAATATCATTTATGCTTCAGCAATCTCTTTATTGCTAATCTTAATTATTACCATAGGTTTTTATAGACGATATAAATTTATTAAAAAAACGAATGGTATTATTGAAGAAGAAAAAAATCGTTCTAACCAATTACTTTTGAATATTCTCCCGGAAGAAACTGCGCTTGAACTAAAACGAAGCGGAAAAGTTCAAGCTAAAAAGTTCGACTCTGTTACCGTTTTATTTGCTGATTTTGAAGGATTTACAAAGTATTCTGAAAATTTATCTCCTGAGAAATTAGTAGAAAGCATTGATTTTTATTTTTCAAAATTTGACACAATAATGGATAAATACAATTTAGAAAAGATTAAAACCGTTGGGGATGCCTATATGTGCGCAGGAGGACTGCCCTTCCCTACTAAAGATCATGCTCATAAAATAGTACTTGCAGCACTGGAAATCGCCCAATTTGTAGAAGCTTCAAAAAATGTGAATTCAGAGAATCAAACTCGTTTTGAAATTCGCATCGGAATCAATACAGGTCCTTTAGTTGCAGGAGTGGTCGGCATAAAAAAATTCTCTTACGACATTTGGGGTGATACTGTGAATATCGCCTCCCGTATGGAATCTAACTCAGAAGCTGGAAAAATAAACATATCCGATTTTACATATAACATTATTAAAAATGATTTTGATTGCAAATACAGAGGGGAAATTGAAGTAAAAAACAAAGGAATGATGAAAATGTACTTTGTAAATGATCCTTTGAATTCTCTTAAAAATTATACCTTCACAAATGAACTTGTCCTTAATGATCCTAACGAATTTTAGTTTATAATCATTAAAGTTTATAAAAATAGTTAGTTTTGAGTACCTTTAAAAAAAAATAAAATGGAAACTCAATCCTATAAAAATCACATTAAGTTCTATCCTCCACATCATTTTGTCTATTATCCAATAATTATGACTTTATTGGGTTTCAGCATCTACTTTACCTTTACCACTCAGGATCAACTCCTTTGGGCTTTTATCAGCATTATTTTTATAGTCCTTTTTTGCCTTGCCTTTATGTTACGACAACATTACGCACTAACGCTACAAAACCGAATTGTACGTTTGGAAATGAGGTACCGTTATTTTTCTATAACAGGCAAAAGATTAGAGGATTTTGAACATCAACTAAATGATGATCAATTATTTGCTTTACGCTTTGCACCTGACATGGAGTTTATAGCATTAATGCAAAGAGCACTCAATGAAAATATTTCAGGAAAAGAAATCAAAAAAGCGATTCAACATTGGAAAGGAGACTACGAGAGAGTTTAATATTCTAAAATAATACTACAAATTTATCCAGAATGACGGTTTAGAATTTTGTTACTTTGTTGCAAATTCTCTCCATACAAACTCGAATTTAAAACTCCTAAATGCCAGCATATTTTCTAGATATTGAATACAGTAAGATTACTTATAGCGAGGAAGAAGTCAATTTTAAGGAATTTGAGTGCTGTACGTTTACCAATTGTAATTTTTCCAGCTGTGTTTTCGTAGCAGTAACTTTTATTGATTGCACTTTTACTGATTGTGTTTTTAGCGATGCAAAAATTAATTACGTAGCTTTTAGAACCGTCACTTTCAATCGTTGTATAATCAAAGACGTTAATTTTTCGATGTGCGATAAATTAATTTTCGAAATCGCCTTTAACAATTGTACTTTGGATTTCTCTAAATTTTATACGCTAAAACTAAAAGGAACCTCTTTTATCAATTGTAGCCTTATAGCGGTAGATTTTATGGGAACAGATTTAACTGAAGTCCTTTTTGAAAATTGTGATTTATACCGTTCCGAATTTGCAAAAGCAATTGCCAACAAAGCTGATTTTAAAACTAGCTATAATTACACAATTGATCCCAAAATAACAAAGTTAAAGAAAGCTTTTTTTTCTACAGAAGGGCTGAAAGGATTATTATACAAACATGATATTGTAGTTGAATAAATCTGCTTAAGAAATTATTTTTCCATCTTCCATGGTAATAATTCTTGTGGTCCTATTAGCAAAATCAGTGTCATGTGTAACTACTAATAAAGTCTGATTTTCTTCCTGGGTAAGCCTATTAAAAATATCAAATACCAAGTCACTATTTTTCTTGTCTAAATTCCCAGTCGGCTCATCCCCCATTATTATCAAAGGATCATTAATCAATGCGCGAGCAATTGCCACCCGTTGCTTTTGACCACCGCTTAACTGATTGGGCATTTTCAGTGCTTGATCTTCCATATCGAGCGTTTTTAAATGCTTCATCGCACGATTTTCTAGTTCTTGATCTGAATATTTACCTAATTTCATCCCTGGAAGCATGACATTTTTTAGAACATTATATTCTGCCAATAAATAATGAAACTGAAATACAAAACCTATTTTTTCATTTCGGATCAAGGCTAATTCTCGATCTGTCTTTCCTGTTACAAGTTGGTTATGAATGTAAATTTGACCGTCGTACGCTGTATCCATCGTGGAGAGCAAGTATAATAAAGTCGATTTCCCACAACCAGACTTGCCTACTATTGACACAAATTCACCATAATTGATACGCATTTCAATTTCTTTTAAGACCTGAAATTTTACGGGATCGTAAAAATATTTACTCAAGCCTTTTGTCTCTAATATAACATTATTTTCCATCTCTATTTTCCCCTGATAATTTCAACTGGATCTATTTTACTGGCTTTTAGCGCAGGAAAAAGTCCAGCAATAGTTGTTGTGAATAAAGCAAAAGTAATCCCAATTCCATAATACAGTGGATTGTAATTAATAGGATATGTTTTCACGGTAGGTAGCGAAGCGGTTTCAAATGGAATAATATCGATAATCGAAGAGAAAATATAGCCAAATAATAAACCAAATAAGCCACCAGCAAGTCCAATAATTATAGAAAGTGAAATAAAAATCCATTGCACATCATTACCAGAAAATCCTGTAGCTTTTAAAATGGCAATACTATCCATTTTTTCATAAATCATCATGTTCAGAATATTATAAATTCCAAAACCGGCAACAATAAGTAAAACAACACCAACGGCATAGGAGATAATACTTCGCACTGTACTTCCAGTTTCAAACTGAGAATTGGCTGTTTGATAATCAATTGTATCAAGATTGAAGGTATTCCTAAACTCTTTTGCGACAGCAGGCGCGGAAGTCCTATCGTATAAATTTATCTGAATATCCGTGATGTAATTCGTAGATTCTCCCACTATTTTTTGAGCTGTAGCCAATGAGGTATAACTCATTACATTATCAATCTCCGCAATTCCAATTTCAGAAATACCAACGATTTTTAGCGAAGCTAGATTTCCTTTGGAGGTGGTAATTTTAATTATATCACCCTTGGAAAGTAACATTTTATCAGACAAACCCTTTCCTATAATAATACTATTGTTCTGAAGCAAATCCGTCACATTACCGTCTACTATATAATCACTTATTTTAA
Source organism: Flavobacterium sp. CG_9.1 (assembly GCF_015751645.1). NCBI lineage: Bacteria > Pseudomonadati > Bacteroidota > Flavobacteriia > Flavobacteriales > Flavobacteriaceae > Flavobacterium > Flavobacterium sp. CG_9.1. The sequence continues at coordinate 37,545 of NZ_JADOVC010000013.1, read as the reverse complement.
ATAATTTTTCTTCAGAAAGCACATCAATGCCGTTAATTACACCACTGATTTCGATTGTTCCAGAATTAAAAAAAACAGGGGAAGTCACTTTTGGCGCAACATCTATAACCCGGGTATCTTTTTTTAAAACAGCTATAATTGTTTTGCTGTTGTAGATGGACTTACCAATATCTTTTGGTTTTATAGAACGTATAAAATTGGTTTTGTTCTTAAATTCTTTTGACAAAAAAATAGGTTGATTTTCTGAAGGCTTTATTTCATTATACAACAGCACATGTGGTGTTCTGTTGAGCATTAATCCATCTAATAAATCATTGAGTCCATTCATAAAACTCACTAAAGCAATAAACATAGCAATGCTAAAAGTTACTCCAACTGCCGCAACAATGGTTTGCTTTAAACGAGCTTGAAGCAAATGAAATGCAATATTTAAAATAAGTTTAAAGTTCATTATTGAGGTTTGTAAATCATTTCATCCGCATTTAATCCCGATACTATTTCTACTTTCTGATAATCGCTCAGACCTGTTTTTACTGCTCTTTTTTCATCTTTATTTACTAAAACATATTTACCTTCAATTAAGAACAGTTTTGGAATGGTAATGGTATTTTTCTTGGTTTGAATAATAATATTAGCTTCTGCTGTAAGATTTGGATAGAGTTTTAAAGGTGGTTTCATGAAATGGGCTTCGATTTTAAAAGTACGGGAACGCTCATCCATGATGGGATAAATTTTATCAATAATTGCATCAAAAACTTTTCCTTTGTAACTGTCCATCGTTACAAGAACTTTCTGACCTGTTTGTATGCGAACCATATCATTTTCGTCAACTTCCAACTCCAACAAAAAAGAATTGGCTTGACCTATTATCGCTAAGGCAATTTGAGGTGTAACCAAAGCCCCTTCTTTTACCAAAACATCAAATAACTGTCCTGAGAACGCACTCTTAATACTGAAATCATTTTGAGATTTTTGATTGAGTTGTAAGTTAATCGCATTTTTACTTTGATCATTTTTCAATTGAGCTCTAAGTTGCGTCAATTGTTTTTTAGTCGATTCATAATTGATTTTCGAACTTTTAAACGCTAATTCGATTCTTTCAAAATCAACTTCTGAAATCCCACCTTGGTTTATGACATTTTTATTTCGGCGGTAAATGGATTCGTCTACCGTTAATTTATCTCTAGCAGACTGAACTTTCATTTCCATTTCAGCCATTTTATCTTGAATATAGCGGCTGCTTTCTAAACTTAATTGGTAAGCCAGTCGTGCATTTTCAGTGTTCAGTTCCGCTTTTTCGCTTTCCAACTCAAATAGTCGTTGTCCTTTGCTAATAGATTGACCCGCAACAACATTTACTTTTAATAATGTTCCGTTTACAGTGGAATAAACAGTATACTGGCCATCCGCTTTGATAACGCCAGATGCATAGACACTTTCGGTCACTTCTCCAATGGTTGGCTTAATTTTTTCCGTTTCTTCTTTAGAACAAGAAACAAAACTAAAAGCTAGTAGGTAAAATAGTAGTCGTAATTTAAAACTCATTTCGTTTCTAATTTAACTTGATAGATTATGGTCTATTATTGCTATAAATATACGAAATTATCTATTTTTAAGTAAATTTTTTAGGTACTAATTACATACAAAAATAAATGCGTAGGAATAAGAAAACGTTAACCTACAGCGCTTTTTCCATTTTGTAGTCTTCCATTTTATAACCGCCATACCCTAACTCAATATCTTCCTCGGCGACGATTTCAAAACCTATTTTTTTGTAAAAAGAGAGTGCTTTGTTAAATTTATTGACATTCAAAGAAATAGCAACCGAATGATTTTGTCTTGCTAAATTTTCAATTGTATCAATCAAGAACTTCCCTGCTCCTTTTCCTTGAGCTTCCGGAAGCAAGTAAATTTTATGGAGCCTTGTTACTTCTTGGTTTAAATAACGGTGTTCATAAGAAGCAAATCCAAGACAAACTCCATCTTCCTCTACCAATAGAAAAAGATGTCCTTTTTGGTTTAAATTTTCGAGTAAAGCTTTTTCGGAATAGAACAAATCAAGCATATAATGAATCTGTTCCTTTGACAAAATACTACCATAGGTGACAGGCCAAGTTTTAGTTGCGATGTCTTGAATCGTTTTAAAATCAGTAAAAGTAGCTTCAGATATTGATAACATTGTAATAGAAGTAGCGGATTAATTAAGTTTAAAGCAGCTTTGCTTTTGTTGTGAAAGTATAAAATTTTGCAACTGCATTTGGTTTTCCTGTGGTATTTAAAATCTTAAGTTGGTGGTCGACAATTCGATTACAAGTTGCTAGTCTCAATTTTAAATTTAACCATTTAGAATCACATTTCAATCGCTGAAAGTACACGCCACAAAAATGACATTTGCTGCTTATTTTATAATCCTTGCATTTCGATTTTTACACTTATTTAAAAAAAGTGCTCGTTTTTGACGCTAGTTCTCTTCTAAAAATATGGAACTAATCCAATTAGTTTTATAAGTACTATAAACCAAAAACAGTTTTAAGCATTAAGTGGAATTTAATAAAATTTACCATCCAGAAAACTATTTTATAAAGTTTCTACATAGCCTAGCCCATTTTGAATCATCGCCAATTTTAAAATAATCTAAAATTTTGATGTGTTCGTATTTACAAACTATAAAAAAAGGTTTCTTTGTTTAAACCTGAAGACTGATACTGCCAGTCCATATTTACTACGTCTTTAATTACCTTTTTAAGTTTAGAAAAATCATTCGGCTTTTTTATATAAATATTAGCGCCTTGTACAAAACTATCTTCAATATCTTTTTCTGACGAGGAGGTTGAATATATTGCAATGGAAACATCTATGAACCGCGAATTTGATCTTATTTCTTTAAGACATTCATGTCCTGTTTTACAAGGCATGTTCAAATCCAAGAATAAAATATGAGGCAACTTATTTTCCAGATTTTCCAGATAATCAATTAAAACTTTACCATCTTTAAACGAGGTCAGTTTATAGTCCATTTTTAGTTCGGCTAAAGCTTCATTAAAAAGTTGCAAATCCTCTTCGTCGTCATCTGCAATCAAAATATGAATTCTATCTATTTTATTAATCATAAAATTAATGGTTTGGAATATTCTATTTAATCTTTTTCTTTGATAAAAGTCTTTTTTTATCCACTATTCTTTTAAACATGGAAGGCGTTAATCCAGTTACTTTTTTGAATTGTGTTGATAAATAGGCCACGCTACTATAATTCAATTCATAAGAAATCTCTGTTAAACTTAATTTCTCAGCTAAAATTAATTTTTTGGCTCTTTCAATCTTTTGAATTATAATGAAATTCTCGACTGATGTATAAGTATACTCCGAAAAAAGAGTGGTGATGTATCCGTATCGTAAATCTAGCTTTTCAGATAAATACTGCGAAATCGTCGTACTTGGAAATTTATCTTTTTCATAAATAATTTCGACAATGCTATCTTTAATGGTTTGTATCAATTGTGCTTTTGGATTATTAATAATGTGAATGGCATATTGATCGAGTTCCAACTGTAGTTTTTCGAAAGTCTCTAAGGATACATCATCATTAATCTCAATTTGACTTAAGCCTAAAATATGGTATTCTATCTTTAATTTATCTAAGTGGTCTTCTAATATTCTTTTGCAAGCAATATTTCCATCATAATTATAATTGAGCTTCATTAAGTGAATAAGTTATTGAACATTAATTAAATTTTATAAAAGTAGACCAAAAATCACGAATCGATACCTTTTAATACATATTAGTAAAAGAAAGTCACAATTAAGCCAACAAGCGAAGCGCAATTTCAGAATAGGAGTAGTATAAATTGACTAATTAAAAATAAAACTTATCTTACTTACCCATGAATCGTTTCATTTTTACCATAATTTGCAATAACCGATTCCTCAAATTCCAGCCACTCTCTCCAGCGTTTTTCTACATCAATTCCTACTCCATATTTCCGAGCATAAGTAATAAAAGTGGTATAATGTCCTGCTTCACTTTCCATTAAATCTCTATAAAATACAGCTAATTCCTCATCTTGAATATTTTCTGAAAGCACTTTGAATCGTTCACAGCTTCTAGCTTCTATCATAGCGGAAAACAATAACCGTTCCACTAAAGCCGAAACTCTACTTCCTGTACCACTTTTTTTCATGTACAAATACAGTTCATTCACGTAATCGTCTTTGCGCTCGCGTCCTAATTTCAATCCACGTTTGATAATTATGTTGTGTACTTGCTCAAAATGATCAATTTCTTCTTTGGCTAAAGCCAATAAATCTTTTACTAAATCTTGATGTTCTGAATTGTTTGTTATAATCGTTATGGCATTTGTAGCAGCTTTTTGTTCACACCAAGCGTGATCGGTTAAGATCTCTTCGATATTTTTTTCTACAATATTAACCCATCTAGGATCCGTAGGTAATTTTAATCTTAGTACAGACATTGAAAATTTGTTTAAAGTTTAAAAAAGTTTAAGGTTTAAAGAAAAAGGTTTAAAATTAAAATTTAGAGACCAATTACATTATTTAAATACCTAATAGTATTTAATAATTGTTGATTCCAAAACTTTAAACTTTAAACCTTAAGCCTTAAACTAAAAAAATTAGTATACGAAAATAGCTCTTTCGCTCATCATTTCGTTTACTTCATTGGCTACTGCTTCGATAACCTCTTCGTTAGTGTGGTCCAATAATACTCTGTCGATAAGAGCAACAATAGTTTCCATATCCTCTTCAACTAGACCTCGAGTGGTGATTGCTGCTGTTCCTACACGAATTCCTGAAGTCACAAATGGAGATTTATCATCAAAGGGAACCATGTTTTTATTAACTGTTATTTCTGCTTTGACTAATGCATTTTCAGCATCTTTTCCAGAAATATTTTTATTTCTTAAATCAATCAACATCATGTGATTATCCGTTCCACCAGAAATGATTTCGTATCCTCTTTTTACAAAAGCATCTGCCATCGCATTAGCATTTTTTTGCAGTTGTAAAGCATAGGTAAAAAATTCATCTTTCAATGCTTCACCAAAAGCTACTGCTTTTGCAGCAATAATGTGCATCAATGGACCTCCTTGATTTCCAGGGAAAACAGCTAAATCCAATAAAGAAGACATCATTCTGATTTCGCCTTTTGGAGTTGTTAAACCAAATGGATTTTCAAAATCTTTACCCATCAAGATTAAACCTCCACGAGGTCCACGTAATGTTTTGTGTGTTGTAGTAGTTACAATGTGGCAATGAGGCAATGGATCATTCATCAAACCTTTGGCAATTAGTCCCGCTGGATGCGAAATATCAGCCAACAAAATAGCTCCAACACTATCAGCAATTACTCTGAAGCGCTCAAAATCCATATCACGAGAGTATGCCGAGGCACCTGCAATAATCAATTTTGGTTGTTCTTTTGTTGCTATTTCTTGAATTTTATCATAATTTAATCTTCCCGTTTCCTTGTCTACACCATAGAATGAAGGAGTATACAAACGTCCCGAAAAATTCACTGGAGAACCGTGAGTTAAGTGTCCACCATGAGACAAATCAAAACCTAAAATTTTGTCTCCCGGTTTAATACACGCGTGGTAAACCGCTGTGTTAGCTTGAGAACCAGAGTGAGGCTGCACATTAGCATAAGCAGCTCCAAATAATTCTTTGGCTCTGTCAATTGCAATTTGCTCCACAACGTCAACTACTTCGCAACCGCCGTAGTATCTTTTGCCAGGATATCCTTCAGCATATTTGTTCGTTAAAACTGAACCAGCCGCTTCCATTACTTCGTCACTTACGAAGTTTTCTGAGGCAATAAGTTCTAATCCGTGAATTTGTCTTTCTTGTTCTTCCAGAATAAGGTCAAAAATTTGTTCGTCGCGTTGCATTTTTTTGATTTTCGTTAATTTGATGCAAAAATACAAAAAAACGTTTGGTTAATAGTTAGATTATAATATATTTGACGAGTAATTTTTTAACAAATTAATTAACAAAATATGCCGATAACAGCTAACGATACCAATAGAAAATCATGGCTTGAAGTAGATCCGAACAGTGATTTTCCCATTCAAAACATTCCGTTTGGTGTTTTTCTTACAAAAGAAAACGTCGTAACCGTAGGGACTAGAATAGGAGATTTCGCCATTGATTTAGGCGCTTTGCAACAATTACATTATTTTGAAGGTATTGAACTGACCGATGATATGTTCATGCAGGACACTTTGAATGACTTTATTTCTGATGGACAAAAAACATGGCGTTTGGTTCGAAATCGAATTGCAGAAATTTTTGATGTAACCAATCCTAAATTACAAGGTAATGCAAAAGACAAAGACATTATCATTTTCAATTTAGAGGATGTTGAAATGCAGTTGCCTGTATTGATAGGTGATTACACTGATTTTTACTCCAGTAAAGAGCACGCAACTAATGTAGGGAAAATGTTTCGTGATCCAGAAAATGCATTGCTACCTAACTGGCTTCACATTCCTGTGGGATACCACGGTAGAAGTTCTACAATAGTTCCATCTGGTATTCCGGTTCACCGTCCCATGGGACAAACGTTACCAAATGGCGAAACTACACCAGTTTTTGGCTCTTCTCGTTTAGTGGATTTCGAATTGGAAACCGCTTTTATTACCACTGATGTCAATATAATGGGTGAAAATATAGCCGTTACAGAAGCGGAAGATTATATTTTTGGAATGGTTTTACTGAATGACTGGAGTGCGCGCGATATTCAAAAATGGGAATATGTGCCACTAGGACCGTTCTTAGCTAAGAGTTTTGCAAGCTCAATTTCTCCTTGGATTGTGACAATGGATGCTTTGGAACCATTTAGAACTAAAGGACCAAAACAAGAACCAACTCCACTGCCCTATTTACAACAAAAAGGAAAGCATTCTTTTGATATTAATTTAGAAGTAGCCATTCAACCTGAAAAAGCAGAACCGACGGTAATTTCACGTTCAAATTTTAAATACATGTACTGGACAATGAGCCAGCAATTAGCACATCATACTTCTAATGGGTGTCGTGTAAATTCAGGAGACATGATGGGTTCAGGCACTATTTCAGGACCTACTGCAGATAGTTTTGGTTCCATGCTAGAACTTACTTGGGGAGGAAAAAACCCAATTAAACTAAATGATGGAACAGAACGTAAGTTTATCAATGACAATGACACTGTTATTATGAAAGGTTTTTGTCAAAACGGACATGTAAGAATTGGTTTTGGAGAAGTTTCCAGTAAACTACTGCCTCCATTCGTTAGAAAATGAAATTCTAAAAAACTATAAATAAAACTCCAAAAGTGTACACTTTTGGAGTTTTTTATTTTAAACTATACACCAAAATAACCTGCTAAAATCAGTTGAATCTGGTTATTATTGCGTACCAAATTTGTTCTTGATCGCTCTTTCCACTCGCAACAAAAGCGCAATTACCATTACAATCAAAAGACTCAAACCAATATTCCGATTTGTAGTAGGATTAAAGTTTGTTACGAAACTAAAAATGCAGCAAGCACTTAATAGTAATCCCAACTTAATCATTTCTTTTGAGGAATAATTTTGAGCAAAATCCCATCTTTCTTGACTTTTCATGGCGTTTTCCGATCGGTAACCATACAGCGAATTTATTTTAGTTGGTGGAAATTTCAGCATAATAAAACCCACTACTGTAAAAATCAGTCCCGTCATAAATGGAATTAAAAATAAAGGGTTTTCAAACATGGAATATTTATTTTGTATTTCTCGATAATTCGCTTGCAACAATCCAAATGTACTACTTAATTCATCACCCCAGAGCCCAGATAGCAGCGAAAAGCTTTATGCAGCCGAAGGTTTGTTTTTTGTTGCTCTAAAAGAGCGACCAAAGGAAGCTCCTTTTAGGGCTTACAAAAACAGCCTGATGCCAATAAACTTGCAACGAATAGCTGGAAGTAGCTCCATTAAAATTAGAATCGTTTTCGTTATATTTTGACTAATAAAATTATGAACCTCTAATAATTTTCTTATTTTTGAACCACTTTTGAAAGATACAAATTGATACAAACTTGCTAAAAAGGAATGCTTATGAAAAAAATTACGCTGTTATTATTCTTGTTTATCCTTGTTTCAGCATGCGGTGTCAAGCAAATCCAAAACTTATTAAGTTCTGGCAATTATGATCAGGCTATCGAAAATGCAGTGTCTAATTTGCGTACTAATAAAGATAAAAAAGGCAAACAAGACTATGTTTATTTGCTAGAAGAGGCTTTCGCCAAAGCAAAAGAACGGGATTTGAATTCCATAAATTTGCTTGCTAAAGATGCCAATCCAGCGCAATTGGAGAAAATGTATACTATGTATTTACAATTGAATCAACGGCAGGAAACCATCAAACCGTTGCTTCCGCTAAAGCTACTTAGAGAAGGCAGAAACGCTATTTTTCCGTTTGACAATTACAACGATCAAATTATAGATAGCAAAAATGCATTATCAGGGTATTTATATGCCAATGCTAAAAAATTAATGGCAACAACGGACAAGATGAACTTTAGGAAAGCGTATGATGACTTAGAGTATTTGAACCAAATAAATCCAAATTACAAAAACGTAATACAGCTGCTGCAAAAAGCACAATTTAAAGGTTCTGATTATGTTTCGGTGTATACCAAAAATGAAACCAACATGATTATTCCTGTTCGGCTTCAAAATGATCTATTGGACTTCAGCACATTGGGATTAAATGACAAATGGACTGTTTACCACAGCAATAAGCAAAAAGGAATTGATTATGATTATGGAATGGTAATCAATTTTCGCCAAATCTTTATTTCACCAGAGCAAATTAAAGAAAGGGAATTTGTGAAAGAACGCATCATAAAAGATGGTGTCAAAAAACTGATTGACGCGAATGGAAAAGAAGTCGTTGACGAAAAAGGAAAAGTAGTTATGGTGGATAATCTTAAAACCGTAACGGCCAGGATTTATGAATTCAGACAGTTTAAATTGTGCCAAATTACCGCTAAGATTGACTATTTGAATTTAAGAAGCAATCAATTGTTACACTCTTTTCCAATCAGTAGCGAGTTCATTTTTGAGAATATTTACGCAACTTACAAAGGAGACCGACGCGCTTCTGACGACAATTACTACTCTTATTTTGACAGAAATCCAGTTCCTTTTCCTAATAGTGAACAGATGGTTTATGATACCGGAGAAGACTTGAAAGCTAAAATTAAAGACATTATAAGCCGAAACCGATTTAGAAATTAGGCTCCAAAAATAAATATCTTTTCATCGAACTCCTTGATAAATCAATTGATCAAGGAGTTTTTTTGTTCTACATTAAATCAACAATCCATTAAAATTTTGTTAGAAAAAGAAAAATAGGTCTTGTGTTATAAAAAATAGTGTACTTTTGGCTCAATGAATAACAGCAATTTAAATATAACTCCTATCTCACGGACAAACAGACCTAGTACTTCTCCCGAAGTACGGATGCTATTAGTATAGTTTCCTCAAGTGTTCTGATATATTTTTATTCATTTTTTATTTTTTCTTGTTTTGAAATCACCGCTATTTATTATTGGAGCTATCCATCCAAAAAATACTATTAATTTTTCAACATCGTATTGTTATTCAATTCGTTGTTATGCAATAGATTATAGGTCTATTGTACTAACTTTTGCTGAAAATTTATTTCAAATACAAACCTATTGCTCTTTGTTTAACTCAAAATTCAGCTCTTGAAATGAATATTTCTATCACAACAACTCAGGAAGAACATTATAAATATTCGCAGGAAATATGCGAAACTATAGAATTATCCGCCCTTTTAAGAGGTACTGGAATTGCTAAAAGAACTCCAGAATACATCAAAAAAAAGATGGAAACCAAAGATGCGGTTATCGCCTTAGATAATGGAAAATTTGCCGGTTTTTGTTATATCGAAAGTTGGCAACACGGCAAATTTGTGGCTCATTCAGGACTGATTGTACATCCAGATTACCGAAATTTAGGTTTAGCCAAAAAAATAAAATCCTTTGTTTTTGATTATTCCTTAGAGAAATATCCAGACGCTAAAGTATTTGGAATCACAACTGGTTTAGCGGTAATGAAAATCAATTCCGATTTAGGCTATAAGCCCGTTCCTTTTTCAGAATTGACGAATGATCCAAGTTTTTGGAAAGGTTGTCAAACCTGCACCAATTATGAAATCCTAAAAAGCAAAGAAAACAAAATGTGTTTGTGCACCGGCATGTTATATGATCCCAAAGAAAAACAGAAAGACCCTCCCAAACATCCGTTTAATGTCCGGATTTGGAATCGTTTGAAAAAAATTAAACAAGCTATTTTCTTAGAAAAGTAATCCCCTTCCCAATCCTACCGGAAGAGAAGGGAGTCAAGAAAGAAAAAGCAACAAATTAAGTAGAAGAACAAATAAAATTCTCTTTCGCCAGTTTTGGCTTCCCTTCCTTCGGAAGGTCACGAAGCATCGGGAGAGGATGGTAAAAAATAATAATTATGAAAAAAGTAGTATTAGCTTATAGTGGAGGATTAGATACCTCGTATTGCCTGAAATATTTGAAGAACGAAAAAGGATACCAAGTTCATACCGTTCTTATGAATACAGGAGGATTTGACGAAGCCGAACTAGCCGCAATTGAAGAAAGAGCCTACGAGTTAGGAAGTGCACAACACACGAACCTTACCATCGTAGATAAATATTATGATAAAGCGATCAAGTATTTGATTTATGGCAATGTGCTAAAAAACAATACGTATCCACTCTCTGTGAGCGCTGAACGCGTGTTTCAAGCTATGGAAGCGATAAAATATGCCAAATCGGTTGGTGCTGATGCAATTGCTCACGGAAGTACGGGTGCAGGAAATGACCAAATCCGTTTTGATTTAATTTTTCAAACCATTGCTCCCGAAATTGAAATCATCACGCCAATTCGTGATTTAAAATTATCCAGACAAGAGGAAGTAGCTTATTTACAGGCAAATGGAGTGGAATATTCTTGGGAGAAAGCGCAATATTCAATCAATAAAGGACTCTGGGGAACTAGTGTTGGCGGTAAAGAAACCTTGACTTCGAACCTTCCGTTGCCTAGTGAAGCGTATCCCTCACAATTGCAAAAAGAAGGTGAAGAAAAAGTGACTTTAGAATTTAACAAAGGAGAATTAATTGCCGTAAATGGCAAGAAGGATAAACCCTCAAATAATATTGTTGCACTTGAAAAATTAGCGAGCGCTTTTGCCATTGGGAGAGACATTCATGTTGGCGATACGATAATTGGGATTAAAGGAAGAGTTGGTTTTGAAGCTGCTGCACCCTTAATTATTATCAAAGCACACCATTTATTAGAGAAACACACCTTGGGCAAATGGCAACAGCATTGGAAAGAACAGCTAGGAAACTGGTACGGAATGCTATTTCATGAAGGTCAATTTCTGGATCCAGTGATGCGAAATATCGAAACTTTTCTGGAAGACACACAAAAAACAGTGAATGGAACGGTGACCGTGGCGTTAAAACCGTATCACTTTACGTTGGACGGAATCGAGTCGGATAATGATTTAATGAACACTGGTTTTGGTCAATATGGCGAAATGAACAATGCCTGGACCGCTGACGATGCTAAAGGATTTATCAAAATTTTAGGCAATGCGCAAAACATATTTTCATCGGTAAACAAGGAAACGTACGTGTAATAATTCTTAGTGTTTGGGCGTGACCCTCCGTAAAAACTACGGGTCGGGCTATCTGCTGTATCTTTTGTTCCGCTAACGCTTCACAAAAGGATGCCGCTTCTATCCCTCACGCACTCGCCTACCTAAAATAGTTTGAGAATATTTAGTTTGTACGTGCAAGGTCTTTCTCAAAACTTGTAGGTCTGATTTAAAATATTTAAAAACCTTGCAGAAGAATAGTAAAAGAGATATAGGTCTAAAATAAATAATAAAGAGTATGATCAACGTTGGAATAATAGGTGGTTCGGGATATACAGCAGGGGAATTAATCAGAATATTGATGTTTCATCCCCATGCAACCATTGATTTTGTTTACAGCACAACTAATGCTGGAAAACCGTTATCAGTGGCACATCATGATTTGTTGGGTGATATCCAAATGAATTTTACTGATACTGTAAATCCTACTGTAAATGTTGTTTTCCTCTGTTTGGGACACGGAAAATCCAAATCATTTTTAGAACAAAATCAATTTGCCGCGCACACTAAAATCATCGATTTAGGAAATGATTTTCGTTTGACAAAAGACGCAACATTTGAAGGAAATTCGTTTGTTTACGGTTTACCAGAATTAAATAAAGAAGCCATTAAAAACGCTCAGTTTATTGCCAATCCAGGTTGTTTTGCAACTGCTATTCAATTGGCATTATTGCCTTTAGCGCAAGCCGGAATGCTAACTACTGATGTTCATATAAATGCTACAACAGGAAGCACTGGCGCTGGAGTTTCCCCTTCAGAGACAACGCATTTTAGTTGGAGATCCAATAATATGTCGCATTACAAAGCATTTGACCACCAACATTTGGGAGAAATAAATCAAAGTGTCAGTCAATTGCAGATCGATTACAAAAACGAATTAATTTTTGTACCCAACAGAGGAGATTTTGCCAGAGGAATTTTTGCCACATTGTACACCACAATAGAAGAAAGTTTAGAGGCTGTTGTTGCAAAATATGACCATTTTTACAAAGACCAACCATTTGTAACAATCACTACAACTGAAATCAACATGAAACAAGTGGTTCAAACAAACAAGTGCATTATAAGTTTGCTAAAAAAAGGAAACCGGTTATTGATTACATCCGTAGTTGATAATTTAGTAAAAGGTGCTTCTGGCCAAGCGATTCAAAACATGAATTTGATGTTTGGACTGGAAGAAACAACAGGATTATATTTGAAACCAAGCGGGTTTTAAAAAAAAAATTATAAGATTGAAGGATTTAATGATTGAAAAATTATGAAATTCTAATTATAGAAATTTGAAATTTTAGACTATTCTAAAATCTTTAAATTCTTCAATCTTTAAATCTTTAAATTTTAATAAAATGAACTTATTTAACGTTTACCCTTTATACGATGTCACTCCAGTAAAAGGACTGGATTGCATCATTACCGATGACAAAGGAATCGAATATTTAGACCTTTATGGCGGACATGCTGTCATTTCAGTTGGTCATACTCATCCAGAATATGTCGCCAAACTAAAAGATCAATTGGATCATTTGGCCTTTTATTCCAATGCGATTCAAAATCCAATTCAAGAAGAATTAGCAGCTAAGCTTGGAAAACTTTCCGGCTGCGAAGCCTATGATTTATTCTTGTGTAGTTCTGGAGCTGAGGCCAATGAAAATGCGTTGAAACTAGCTTCTTTTGTCAATGGTAAATCAAGAGTAATTGCCTTCAAAAACTCTTTCCACGGAAGAACTTCTGCAGCGGTTGCTGTAACCGACAATGAAAAAATTAATGCGCCTTTAAACAAGCAACAAAAAGTTACTTTCTTAGCATTCGATGATGCTACTGCTTTGGAAAATGAATTAAAAAAAGGAGATGTATCCTCAGTCATTATTGAATCCATTCAAGGTGTTGGCGGTTTAGATCAAGCTTCAACAGCGTTTTTTCAAACGCTAGAAAAATTGTGCAAAACCTATGATGTAGTTTTAATCTTGGATGAAGTTCAAGCTGGGTATGGCAGAACAGGTGCGTTTTTTGGTTTTCAGCATCATAACATCAAACCCGATATTATTACCATTGCAAAAGGTATGGGAAATGGATTCCCTATTGGAGGCGTTTTAATTGGTCATCATATTCCAGCAGTATATGGAATGTTAGGAACTACTTTTGGCGGAAATCATCTGTCCTGTGCAGCGGGAATAGCCGTTTTAGATATTATTGAAAAAGAGAAATTGATGGATAATGCCATCGCTATTTCTGCCTATTTTCAGGAACAAATAAAAAGCATTCCCGAGGTTATCCAGGTAAAAGGAAGAGGTTTAATGCTGGGTGTCGAATTTGATTTTGATGTAAGTGCCTTGCGAAAAAAACTAATTCTTGAAAAACATATTTTTACAGGAAGTGCCAGCAATAAAAATTTATTAAGAATCCTACCACCACTGACAATCAAGAAAGAAGCGATTGATACTTTCATTACAGCTTTAAAAGAAAGTTTAGTAGAAATAAAACGATAATGCTCCGCAAAGTCTCCGACTTTGAGGAAGTGAATACCGGTCTTTGACCGTCTAAAACAAATGTATGAACAAACTATTAACTATAGAAAAGCGAAATGCAGTTTTAAAGCGAATGGCAGTTCTTCTCGAAGAAGAAAGAGCCATTTTAAAGACAGTAAATCAACAGGATTTAAGTAATTATTCTGGAGATGACCTGGCAATGGAGAAACGTTTATTAGTTGATGATACAAAGATTGATAATATGATTCTATCCTTGAATCAATTGGCTGATCAAGATGATCCTGTTGGTGTGGAAAGATTTCATTTTACGCATGAAAACGGTATGAAAATTAGCAATAAAACAGCCGCTTTTGGTACTATCCTGATTATTTATGAATCCAGACCAGATGTTACCGTTGAAGCGGGAGGAATTGCCTTAAAATCAGGTAACAAAATTCTGCTAAAAGGTGGAAAAGAATCTGTACTGTCCAATTTAAAAATTATCGAATTATGGCATCAAGCATTAAAGGATAATGAAATTGCTGCTGACTGGGTAGAATATTTGAATTACAACCGAGAAGAAACGCAAGCATTCCTAGAGCAACCAACACAAAAGGTCGACTTAATTGTTCCTCGTGGTGGTGAAAACTTAATCGCTTTTGTTAAAAAGCACGCTACTTGCCCGGTAATTATAAGTGGTCGTGGAAATAATTTTGTGTATGTAAATGCTGAAGCTAATTTAGATCAGGCTCTCCAAATTATTATTAACGGAAAGACCTCAAATATATCGGTTTGTAATGCTTTAGATAAAGTGTTGATTGATACTAATCTGGAAAATTGGGAAGTATTTGCCAGGAAAGTAATCACCGAATTACAATTAAGAAACGTCATTGTTCTAGGCGATGAAAGCGTTTCAAAAATAGGTAATATACCGCAGATTGAGTCGGATTTGATTTGGCATGAAGAATTTTTAGATTACAAAATTGTAATTGGAACAACCAATTCGGATCAAGAAGCGATTGATAAAATCAACAAATATTGTGGCGGACATTCTGCTTCGATAATCACAAAAAATGATAGCATTGCGCAAGAGTTTATGGAAAATGTAGATACGGCAGCCGTGTATCAAAACGCCTCAACCCGATTCACTGATGGAGGACAATTTGGTCTTGGAGGCGAATTGGCGATAAGCACAGACAAATTACACCAACGCGGACCAATTGGCTTGCAACATTTAGTTACTAATAAGTGGTATATTTATGGAAATGGGCAAGTCAGGTAAAAAGATTTTTGATTGAAGATTAACGATTTTTGATTGCAGATTGAAAAAGTAAGAATACAAAATATTAACACAACACTTTGCGAACTTAGCGTTTATAAACGTTTAGTTTAAAAATTAACTTTGCGCACTTTGCGGTTAAAAAAATGGCTAAAAAAAGAATTTTATTAAAGATAGGTAGTAATACCTTAACCAAGGAAACCAATCATATTTCGAGAGGAAAGATTGAGGATATTGGCATACAAATCGCTGCTTTACAAGAGGAGTACGAGTTTATCATTGTAAGTTCAGGTGCAATTGCTGCAGCCAAACAATTTGTAAAACTAGAAAATCAAGACCAAGATGTGTTTGTAAAACAAGCGCTGGCCTCGATAGGACAACCTCATTTGATGCGGATTTACCATGAGAATTTCAGTGATTTAGGATTACTAATTTCGCAATGTTTACTCTCGTATTCGGATTTTGAGAGGGGACAATCTAAGGTCAACATTGTGAACACTATCAACGTTTTAGTCAAAAATAATTACATCCCTATTATTAATGAAAATGATACGGTAGCAACTGATGAGATTCGCTTTGGTGACAACGATAAATTAGCCGCTTTAACAGCCGTTTTATTAGATGTTGATATTCTGATTATTGCCACTAATACAAACGGAATTTACACCAAAGACTCTTTACATGATGCCGTTCCAGAAACGATTTCCTTGGTAAGTGATTTAAAAGTATTAGAAAAAGAAATTGCCGATTCAAAATCCTCTCACGGAACTGGCGGTATGCAATCTAAAATTGAAGCTTCGGCAATTGCTAAGGCTGCCAATATTGAAACTTGGATTGTAAACGGCTTGGATGACAATTTTATTTTGAAAGCTTTAAAAAATGAAATTCCTTTTACAAAAATAATTTAATTCGAATATTGAATTTTCAAACAACGCATCATTCATAATTCACAATTCTTAACTGTAATGAACTACATATCCATACAAAATATAGATTCACTTGAAAAATGGGTGAAGCAAGCCTTGAAAATTAAGAAAAAACCACTTAAAAACAAAAAACTGGGAAAGAACAAAACGCTTGGAATGTTGTTTTTCAATTCCAGTTTAAGAACGCGTTTGAGTACCCAAAAAGCCGCGCTGAATTTAGGAATGAACATTATGGTCATGAATTTTACCAGTGAGGGCTGGACATTAGAATTTGAAGATGGTGCTGTCATGAACTCAGGTGCATCAGAGCATATTAAGGAAGCCGCTGAAGTCGTTTCTCAATATTGCGATATTATTGCTATTAGAGCCTTTGCAGGATTGATAGACAAAGAAAAAGACAATGCCGAAACCGTACTTTCTGGATTCTTAAAATACGCTACAGTCCCAATTGTAAATATGGAAAGTGCCACAAGACATCCCTTGCAATCCTTAGCGGACGCGATAACTATGGCCGAACACAAAACAGCGCACCGACCAAAAGTGGTATTAACTTGGGCACCACATCCTAAAGCATTGCCTCAAGCAGTTGCCAATTCGTTTGTGGAAATGATGCAGTTACAAGAAGCTGATTTTGTTATTACGCATCCTGAAGGGTACGAATTGAATCCTGAAATCACGAAAGATTCCAAGATTGAATACGACCAAGATAAGGCTTTTGAAAACGCCGATTTTATCTATGCGAAAAACTGGAGTAATTACAAGGAATATGGTCAAATTACAAATTCTGATCCCAATTGGACTGTTACTGCAGAGAAGATGAAAATGACCAATAATGCTAAATTTATGCACTGTTTGCCTGTAAGACGTAACGTAATTGTAACGGATGAAGTGATTGACAGTGAGAATTCAATTGTAATTGAACAAGCCAATAATAGAACGTATGCGGTACAATTAGTGTTACAAAAAATATTGGAAAATGGAAAATAAAAAACCGGTATCGATCATTAAAATTGGTGGAAACATTATTGATAATCCAACGGAATTAAAACAATTTTTATCTCATTTTGCTGCGATTGAAGGGCACAAAATACTGGTTCACGGTGGCGGAAAATCAGCTACTAAAATGGCCGAAAGCATTGGTTTAGTTCCTCAAATGATTGATGGAAGACGCATCACCGATGCCGCTATGCTTGATGTAGTTGTAATGATTTATGCAGGTCAAATCAACAAAAATATCGTTGCTCAATTGCAAGCAAATTCAACCAATGCCATGGGTTTTTCTGGGGCAGATGGGAATTTAATTCAATCGAATAAAAGAAACCACCCAACAATCAATTATGGTTTTGTGGGTGATGTAAAAAAAGTGAATACCCAATTATTGGAAACGTTGCTTTTAAATGAGATTGTTCCTGTATTTTGTGCAATAACACACGATGGAAAAGGGCAATTATTAAATACAAATGCGGATACGATTGCAAGCGAATTAGCCATTGCTTTAGCAACCGTTTTTGATGTCACTTTGAATTATTGCTTCGAAAAACCCGGTGTTTTATATGATGCTGAGGATGATTCTTCCGTAATTGAAAACATCAATCAAGAATTGTATTCCAAATTAAAAGCCGAAAAAGCGATTCATTCTGGTATGATTCCTAAATTAGACAACTGTTTCAACAGCTTGTCCAAAGGAGTTCAAAAAATAAAAATTGGACATCACAGGATGTTGCATAATGCATCGGAAATTTGTACAACTATCAAATTATAAAAAAGTAAAACACAAGTCTTACCGATTTGGAAAAAATTTCTTTGTCAATTTTAAAAAATCTGTGAATCTGTGGCTAAAATAAATATGAAAAACATACAAACCCTTACACAAGAAGCCATTTCGCTGTTAAAAGCACTGATTGAAACGCCTTCCTTTTCAAGTGAAGAAGATCAAACAGCCCTTTTAATCGAAAATTGGTTTAAACAAAACAATATTCCTTTCGAAAGAGAAAATAATAATGTTTGGGCTTACAACAAGAATTTTGACAAGTCTAAGCCAACACTTTTGCTCAATTCGCACCACGATACGGTAAAACCGAATCAAGGATATACTAACAATCCCTTTGAAGCTATTGTCAAAGACGGTAAATTGTTTGGCCTAGGAAGTAATGACGCCGGCGGTTGTCTGGTATCCCTTTTAGCGACTTTTGTACATTTTTATTGGGACGAAAATCTGCCGTACAATATAGTCATGGTCGCTTCTGCTGAAGAGGAAAGTAGTGGAAAAAATGGATTAAACAGCGTTCTAAAACATTTACCAACATTGGATTGTGCCATTGTAGGCGAACCCACATTAATGCAATTGGCTGTAGCCGAAAAAGGGTTATTGGTCCTCGATGTTATCCTAAAAGGTACCGCCAGTCACGCCGCACACCATAATCCTGACAATCCTATTTACAAGGCGATACCTATTATGGAATGGTTCAATAGCTACCAATTCGAAAAAATATCAGCAGTTTTAGGTCCCGTAAAAATGACCGTAACACAGGTTTCTGCCGGAAAACAACACAATGTAGTTCCTGCCGAATGTCACCTGGTTGTCGATATTCGAGTGAATGATTGTTACAACAATCAGGAAATTTTAGACACCGTGAGAAAACATTTAACTGCCGAAATCAATCCGCGTTCGATGATTTTAAACGCATCTTCGATTTCTGTTACACACGGATTAGTACAAGCCGGAATTACACTGGGAAGAACTACTTATGGCTCGCCTACCCTTTCAGATCAATCGGTTTTGAGCTGTCAATCCTTGAAATTAGGACCTGGAGAAACCCTGCGGTCACACTCGGCAGACGAATTTATATTTATAAACGAAATAGAAGAAGGAATTCAATTGTATATCAAAATACTAACTGATTTTTTCAAACAATAAAATAATTTGGATTTATCCTGATTATTTTCAGGAGCTAATCCCGCTATACGTTGCAATCTTTTATTTTTTAAAGAAAAAAATAAAAGGATTTCCACTACTATCGGGGCTAAAAATCTAAAAAGTCTAAAAATCTAATTATCCATATATGAAACTTTGGGAAAAAGGAATACCAACCGATAAGCAAATCGAACATTTCACCGTTGGAAACGACAGAGAGCTGGATTTAGTTCTAGCCAAATATGATGCATTAGGTTCTATTGCACATGCAAAAATGCTAGGCCAAATAGGTCTTTTAACAGACTCTGAAACCGTTTCTTTGGTTTTGGCTTTAGAAGAAATTATAAAAGATGCCGAAAATGGAAATTTCGAAATCGAAGACAGTTTTGAAGACGTACATTCTAAAATCGAATATCTATTGACGGTAAAACTAGGTGATGCGGGGAAAAAAATTCACACCGCTCGTTCTCGTAACGACCAAGTATTAGTAGATGTGAATTTATATCTAAAAGACGTTGTAAAAGACTTTAAATCACAAGTAAAAGGTCTTTTTGATTTGCTCATGGAATTGGCTGAAAAGCATCAAAATGTGCTTTTGCCAGGATACACGCATTTACAAATTGCAATGCCATCTTCTTTTGGAATGTGGTTTTCCGCTTATGCTGAGACATTGATTGATGATATCACAATGTTGAATGCCGCCTTAAAAATTGTAGATCAAAATCCCTTAGGTTCAGCAGCAGGTTACGGAAGCTCCTTTCCAATCAACAGAGCTTTCACCACAAAAGAATTGGGATTTGAAACTTTAAAATTCAATTCAGTTGCTGCGCAAATGAGTCGCGGAAAATCAGAGAAAATAGTTGCTTTTGCCATGAGCACCGTCGCAGCAACTTTGTCTAAATTCTCAATGGATGTTTGTTTGTATATGAGTCAGAATTTTGATTTTATCACTTTGCCTTCGCATCTTACGACGGGTTCAAGTATTATGCCTCACAAGAAAAATCCTGATGTTTTTGAACTGATTCGCGGGAAATGCAACAAGATTCAAGCCTTACCATACGAAATCACATTAATAACAAATAACCTTCCAAGTGGCTATCACAGGGACTTACAGTTGTTGAAAGAAGGATTGTTTCCAGCCATCCAAAACCTGAAAGCGTGTTTAGATATCGCGATTTTTGCAATCAAAGACATCAAAGTCAAAGACAACATTCTGGCTGATAAAAAATACGATTATTTGTTTACTGTAGATTCCTTAAACGAAATGGTTGTGGCGGGAATTCCTTTTAGAGATGCTTACAAGGCGGTCGCGGAACAACTGAAAAACGGAACCTTTGAAGCCCCTAAAGAAACCAGACACACGCACGAAGGAAGTATCAATAATTTATGTTTAACAGAAATAAAAGAAAAGATGAAGATAGCCTATTAGAAGTAATAACCTCATCATATCAAAAAGCACTATAAATAACAGTGCTTTTTTCATTTATAACTTCAAAACGAAACTAAATTTTACGAGTGCTATTTATAGAAACGAAATCAAAATATATCGCTTGAAAACTTTTTTGGTTAAGCAAACAAAATCAACTTTAAAAAAGTAAAACTAGATTACATTTAAACTAAAAAAAGAGCTTTTCAACTTGCAAATTTAACAACTGCATTTATGCAATTCTCCCTTTTATTTGCGTTCTAAAATATAATTAGCAAAATACGCTTTGCTATCTGTTATTCTACCTTTGATTATAAAATCAGTTTTGCTTAAAATGGAGTTTAGAATGCTATCATTATACTTTCTGGATATTTCCATCAATATCTTTTCGCCTTCGAAAAAATCAAAACTTTTATTGATTTTAGCAATGTAAACCTGTTGCGCTTTGGTACTAACCAAATAACTTTTAGCAATTCCGTCGCTCTCTTTATACTCAGGTTGATGTTTAAAAAATTGTAAATCAAAATTGGCTTCTAACTCCCTGTTTATTCTATCTAGCAAATTTAGGTTAAAAGCCGCTGTAATTCCTTGGCTATCATTGTAAGCAGGAAGCACTATGGAGGCCGGTTTAATTAAATCCACTCCTAAAAATAACTTATCCTTTTTTTGTAAATTATCACTTAATTTCGACAAAAAATCAGTAGCAACGTCATCAGACATATTTCCAATATTCGATCCTAAAAACAGAATCACTTTTGGATGCTTATTTTCTTTTAATAATTCTAAAACCTCAAAATAATCACCGTGTTTTTTCTGTATTGATAGGCTAGGTAATTCCTTGTTTACATCCACTTTTAAGTTGTCTAGAGCGCTTTGCGAAATATCTACTGGCATGTAATCGAACCTATAGTTTAATCGGTCTAGTTCTCTCAAAAGTTCTTTAGTTTTTAAACCATCTCCCGCGCCAAGTTCTATTAGGTCAAAATAGATATCAGGGTCGAGTTGCAAAGCTTTTATAATTGCGTAGGTTTGCGTTTTAAAAATTTCATGCTCCGCTCGTGTTACATAGTACTCTGGTAAATTCATGATTTTTACAAATAGAGCATCTCCTGATTTATCATAAAAATATTTTGAAGGCAAGAATTTTTCTACAGTGCTTAATCCGTGATCAACTTCTTTTTTAAGTTGGTCAATCATAGTACTAGTATTTTCTATTTTGTTCATAGTGTTTGTCTCTTTCATCTGGTTTTGATATCAATTTTTAAAAATGAGAAATGCTTAAAGTATAAACTCAAGACTTGTATCTATCACTGAGCGCTTTTTTCTTTACAATAGTATTTTTAAAAAACATAAAAATGATATAGCCATATAAAAAGCTAAAAGGCAGAGCCATAATGACCAATAAATTGCTAATCCCATTAAGTAGTTCAGTAGTTCCAATAGCGGTAAGTCCAATAGCGGTAGCTGTAATTATAAATCCCCATCCCAGTTTATGCTTTTTAGAAGGATTTTCGTTTCCATTATCGCTGAACATTCCTAATACGAATATGGCCGAATCAACAGAATTTATTATAGAAATAAGCACCAATAATCCAGCGATAAAAAAGGTAATATAATGAAATGGAAAATGCTCTAAAAAAACAAATAATGAACTGAAAACATCATTAAATTGTGTATTGTCATCTGTGGTAATTATATCGAAAGCCGAATTTGCAAATACGGAAAACCATATTACGGTAGCTAGTGTTGGAATAAAAATAGTGGTGATTAAAAACTCTTTTATTGTTCTACCTTTAGATATTCTAGCGATAAAAATTCCAGTGAATGGAACCCAAGCTAACCAAAAAGCCCAATAAAAAACGGTCCATTCTTGTGTAAAGCTCGGGGCAGTTTTATAGCTTCCAAATGACAAGCTCATTTCGAAAAAATGAATTACATAATTATAAAAAGCTAAAGCAGTTTGATACAAAAAAGTGTTAAAATTCAGAAAAAAACCAATAAACAGCATAAGTATAATTGAAAATGTAAAATCGAAATCAGCTAAAAATTTGATCACCTTGTTTATTCCTGTCAATGCCGAATAGGTTGCTACAATTCCAATAAAAACAACCATTAGTAATAAAAAATTAGTACCATAAGTGACTTTAAAAGTATATTCAATGCCATTCACAACTTGTGCAGTTCCTAATCCTAATGAAGCTATAACACCCGTTATTGTAATCAATATAATGAATATTGAGGCAATGTATTTTACAATTTTACTTTTAGCATAAGGCACAATGGCATCTAATAGATTAGGCACTTTTTTTACATAAAGATTGTAAGCCACAATCAAACCAAATAAACTGTACATAGCCCAAGGTGTAAAACCCCAATGAAAAAAAGTGTATTGTAAAGCCGTTACCTTACTATTAGCGGTGGCAACCGGAGGATTATTGAGATAGTAAGTTGGCTCTTGAACTGCTCGTAACAACAATCCCGAACCCATGCCAGTACTATACAAAAGGGCAACCCAACTGAAATAAGAAAAACCGGGTTTTTCATCTCCTAAACGCTGCTTGCGCAAAGGCAGAAACAAAATAACTACAGCTGCAACAACGGTGATCAAGCCAACCCATAAATAATAGGTGCCAAAGACAGTTAATAAATTTTGGTTTACCTTATTCAACACTTGCGTTAAAAATGCTGGTGCAAATAAACCAGTCAGAAAGAAAAAAAAACTAAAAATTGACCCATAAAATAATAAGCTATTGGGTCGAATATAACCATACAGTTTTGTAATCAAAATATTATTCTTTAGTGGTTGGTTGTAGGTCTTCTAACATGGTAGGTATAAGTTCGCTAACTGTAGGATGAATATGAATTGCATCTCTGAAGATCGTGTATGGTTGTTTTGCATACATTAAATTTGTAATTCCACTAATGATTTCATCACCACCAACACCTAAAACGCAAGCTCCTAAAAACTGATTTGTTTTAGCATCAATAATCGCCTCCATAAACCCTTTTGTCTCTCCTTTTTCTTTGGCGCGACCTATTTTATCCATTGGCCTTTGCCCAATTAAAATAGAGAAACCTTTCTCCTTAGCTTCGGCTTTTGTCATCCCTACTCTTCCTAATGGTGGATCAATAAACAATCCGTACGTAGTAATTCTGTCACTAATTTTTCTTTTTTCATCTCCAAGGATGTACTCCTCTACAATTTGGAAATCATTGTAAGAGGTATGCGTAAACGCACCTTTTCCGTTACAGTCGCCTATCGCAAAAATACCTGCTGTGTTAGTTTTGCAATAATCATCTACGGTAATATATCCTTCCTCATCATACATAATCGAGGTGTTTTCTAACTGTAAAGTATCGGTATTTGGTGCCCGACCTACAGCAAGCAGTAAATGAGTGCCAGTAATTTCTTTATCGGCTCCATTTATTTTTAATAGAATTTTAGTACCATCCTGAGTCACGTTTATTTCTTTCGCATTGAACTCTATTGCTATATTCTCCTCTTGTAAAATTGTGGCAATTGCGTCGCTTACATTTTCATCTTCCTTACTAATGAGTCGATCCCCGCTTTCAATAATTGTTACTTTGGTGCCAAAACGCTTAAACATTTGACCAAATTCCAATCCAATATAGCTGCCACCAATAATTATTAAATGCTCAGGTAATTTTGCTAGCTCTAAAATTTCGACATTGGTTAAATAATCTACCTTCGAAAACTCTTTGGGAATAATTGCTCTTGCTCCCACATTTATAAAGATTTGCTTTGCAGTAATTTTATCATCGTTAATCGCAATTTCATAATTGGAAATAAAATGAGCTTCACCTCTAAAAAGAGTAATCTTATCATTGCTAGAAATACTTTTCTCAATTCCTTCTCGGGAACCTTTTACCAAAGTATCTTTTCGAGCTTTTATTTTCTCAAGATTAGCTTTTGCACCAGCTGGAATCTCGATTCCCATTTCTTCACCATGCAAGCTATCCCATATTCTGCGTGCGCTGGCCACATACGCTTTTGTAGGAACGCAGCCATTGTTGACACAAGTTCCACCTAAAAAACTTTTTTCAATAAGTGCTACCGTTCCTTTTTTTGATAGGCTAAATGCCAAAGGTACTCCCGCTTGCCCGCTACCGATAATTATAAAATCAAACTTTTTCATCTGCATTATAAATTAGAAATCTATTCCTTAACCGACACGTTTTTCCAGAATGCTACATGATTCTTTATTTCCTTAGCCGCATCTTTAGGATTTTTATAAAACCAAGCCGCGTTTTCACTAACTTCATCATTAACTTTTATAGTGTAATAAGAAGCTTCTCCTTTCCAGGGACAAGTTGAACGATGACTCGTTTCGCTCAAATAATCACTATTTACACTTTCTAGCGGAAAATAATAATTTCCTTCTATCACCACAGGATGCTCACTTTGAGCAATCACGATATTATTAAATATTGCTTTCATACTTGTAATTTTTAATTATTTTGCTAATCGTAAACCGCCAAATTGCCAACGCATATCTGGAGGAAAAAAGTTGCGATATGTTTTTCGACTGTGTCCTTCAGGAGTTGCTACCGATCCACCTCGAAGTATCATTTGATTGACCATAAACTTACCGTTGTATTCTCCCAGCGCACCGGGTGCTTTACTAAATCCTGGATAAGCCAAGTAGGCACTATTTGTCCATTCCCAAAGTTGCCCCCACTGAAATTTATCACTGGCAATTTCCCACTCAAATTCGGTTGGTAAACGGTAACCTTTCCATTGGCTATAGGCAAAAGCTTCATAGAAACTAATATGCATCACAGGCACACCAGGAACTACTTTCTCTAAACCATTCAAAGTATAATTCCACCATTCACCATCGATTTTGTACCAGTATAACGGCGCTTCAATTTTATTGCTATTTATCCAACTCCAGCCGTCATCATGCCAAAAATTGAAATTTTTATAGCCTCCAGCCAAAATAAAATCTAAATATTCTTGATTGGTAACTAGCGTATTACTAATTTCAAAATCATTTACATATACTTTATGACTCTCTAACTCATTATCAAAACAAAAACCCTGTTCTTGATACCCTATTTCATATAAACCAGCGTTAATCTTGATAAAATCAGCTGCTTGAGTTTCAACTTTAGTTTTAAAACTATCTTGATATACGGGGAAAGTAGGTTGGTTTCCTAGGATATATTTAATGTCGTAAACCAAAAGTTCTTGATGTTGTTCCTCATGATTGATACCAATTTCGATAATAGCTAAAATCTCTTTCTTTGGATTTGTATTTAAAAAAGCGACCATAGCATCAGTGACATACTTTCTATAGTTATAGACTTCTGCAACCGAAGGCCTAGACATTAAACCCCGCGCAGGACGCAAAACACGTTTACCTACATTATTATAATAGCTGTTGAATAAAAAATGAAAATCCTCATCGTAAAGAACATAATTTTCGACATATTTTGTCAACACAAATTCTTCCCAAAACCAAGTAGTATGAGCTAAATGCCATTTTGGAGGAGATACAAATTCACTCGCTTGAAGCGAATAAT
This sequence comes from Flavobacterium sp. CG_9.1, assembly GCF_015751645.1. Lineage (NCBI taxonomy): Bacteria > Pseudomonadati > Bacteroidota > Flavobacteriia > Flavobacteriales > Flavobacteriaceae > Flavobacterium > Flavobacterium sp. CG_9.1. Next base: position 11,250 of record NZ_JADOVC010000013.1, on the reverse strand, counting down.
CCTCGATAAGTAAAGGTTTGCAAAGCTGTTCTGAAATTTGTCTTATCCTTAAAAAACGATCAATCATAAGATCCCATATTACATATTAACTTAATTAGATGTAAGTTAACACAATAAGTCTCCTTTAAAATTACATTTTTAAAAGTATTATTTATATAATTACGATTTAATTTCCTGACTGTTTAACTCTGAAAAGGTGTATAAATTTTGTTTTTAGGAATTTTGGTAAGCGAAGATTTTAGAATAATGAAGAACATGTATTTGATTAATTTATTGCCTGTAAAAATTTGATTATACTTTTAAAGCTACTTAGAAATAGCAATACAATTTATAGAAGTAAAAGAACACGTTTAAATGCAAAAAAACCTTTTTAAAAAAGGATTTAAACAGCAAAATAATAACTGAAGTTTATTATAATTTTAATCTAAAAAGCCACGAATTCACTAATTAAATTAATAATTAATGAATTCGTGGCTTGCTAGCTATAGTTTTTAAGAACTATACTTTATCTTTTAAAGCTTCCGCATTAATATCGCTGTGCGAAACAGTATAAATAGCTTTTCCATCCTTAATCAAAAGCAATTGTGGCGACTGATGTGTCACTCCAAAACGATTTGCAATTTCATTGGAAATATCACGATGCGCTATTAAGTCTAAAAAATAAGGCGTAACTTTATCTGATAAATCAAATTCCTTTTCAAATTGCTTCAACGCCATTCTGCTCACGCTACAACGCGTGCTGTGTTTGAAAATTGCTACTGGTTTTTCATTCGAAATTGTAATAATTTCATTCAACTGCCCCAAATCAGTTAATTCAATCCAGTTGATTTTGTTTTCATTGGAATCCTTATCATCTGAACTAGTAAACATATTTTTAAAAAAACTCATAATTGTCTTGTTTTAAGAAATTTTGACTTTAAAACATGATAAAAATCATGAAATTTCCGTCAATTTGTCTGTATTATTGTAATGGAATATAAATTGATTATTGAATACAAAGTTAGTCAAATAACCCCAAAGCATCTAGCATCATGAACATAAATAAATTTACAATAAAATCTCAGGAAGCCATTCAACTTTCGCAACAATTGGCTCAAAGTTATGGCCAGCAACAAATAGAAAATGAGCACATTTTTAAAGCCATTTTTGAAGTAGATGAGAATGTAGCTCCTTTTATTTTGAAAAAACTCAATGTAAATGTCCCCTTATTTCTCCAAATATTGGATAGCACCATTCAGAGTTTTCCTAAAGTTTCTGGTGGCGAAATAATGCTTTCCAGAACGGCAAACACCACGCTAAATGAAGCGGAAATTATAGCCAAAAAAATGAATGATGAATTCGTTTCTGTCGAGCATTTGATTTTGTCCATTTTTGATTCCAAAACAAAGGCTGCCCAAATATTGAAAGATCAAGGGGTGACTGGAAAAGGATTGAAAGCTGCAATAGAGGAATTGCGAAAAGGAGAACGGGTAACTTCTGCCTCTGCCGAAGAAACCTATAATTCATTAAACAAATACGCCAAAAACCTCAACGAATTAGCTCGGGCTGGAAAACTCGATCCTGTTATTGGTCGGGACGAGGAGATTCGGCGCGTGTTGCAAATTCTAACACGAAGAACTAAAAATAATCCAATGTTGGTGGGTGAACCTGGAGTGGGGAAAACTGCCATTGCCGAAGGATTAGCGCATAGAATTGTAGATGGAGATGTTCCTGATAATTTAAAAGACAAAATTGTATATTCTCTTGATATGGGCGCTCTAATTGCTGGTGCAAAATACAAAGGAGAATTTGAAGAACGATTAAAATCTGTGGTAAAAGAAGTAACTGCTGCCGAAGGTGACATCGTTTTATTTATTGACGAAATCCACACGCTAGTAGGCGCTGGCGGTGGCGAAGGCGCTATGGATGCCGCTAATATTTTGAAACCCGCCTTGGCTCGTGGCGAATTACGTGCTATTGGTGCCACAACATTGGACGAATACCAAAAATATTTTGAAAAAGACAAAGCACTCGAAAGACGTTTCCAAAAAATAGTTGTCGAAGAACCAGATACCGAAAGTGCTATCTCGATCTTACGAGGTATCAAAGAAAAATACGAAACCCATCATAAAGTCCAAATAAAAGATGATGCTATTATTGCGGCTGTCGAATTATCGCAACGGTACATTACGAATCGTTTTCTTCCTGATAAAGCAATTGATTTGATGGATGAAGCAGCCTCAAAACTGCGTATGGAAATAAACTCTAAACCCGAAGAACTCGATGTTTTAGATCGAAAAATCATGCAATTAGAAATTGAGATCGAAGCTATTAAACGAGAAAAAGACGAAAGCAAACTCAAAATTTTAGGAATGGATTTGGCAAATCTCAAAGAAGATCGGAACGAAATTTACGCCAAATGGAAATCTGAGAAAGATGTCGTCGATAACATCCAAGGAGTTAAAACTGAAATTGAAGATTTTAAATACGAAGCAGAACGTGCAGAACGCGAAGGCGATTATGGTAAGGTAGCCGAAATTCGATACGGAAAAATAAAAGAAGCACAAGAAAGATTAGACGTTCTTGTAAAACAATTGCAAGAAAACCAGTCAGGAACATCCTTGATTAAAGAAGAAGTTACCCGCGAAGATATCGCCGAAGTGGTGGCTAAATGGACCGGAATTCCCGTGATGAAAATGCTTCAAGGAGAACGTGAAAAGCTATTGAAACTGGAGGATGAATTGCATTTCAGAGTCGTAGGTCAAGAAGAAGCTATTGAAGCCGTGAGTGATGCCGTACGCCGAAGCCGAGCCGGATTACAAGACATGAAAAAACCGGTAGGAACATTCCTTTTCTTAGGCACAACTGGGGTTGGAAAAACGGAATTGGCAAAAGCCTTAGCTGAATATTTATTTGATGATGAAAATGCCATGACCAGAATTGATATGAGTGAATACCAAGAACGCCACAGTGTGAGCCGTTTAGTTGGTGCGCCTCCGGGATATGTAGGTTACGACGAAGGTGGGCAATTGACTGAAGCCGTACGTAGAAAACCCTATTCAGTGATTTTGCTTGATGAGATTGAGAAAGCGCATCCAGACACGTTCAACATCTTGCTACAAGTTTTGGATGAAGGACGTTTGACAGATAACAAAGGACGATTAGCTGATTTTAAAAACACCATCATTATCATGACTTCTAACATGGGAAGTCAGATTATTCAAGATAAATTTGATAATTTAAAGGGAGGTGTGGAAGCCGCAACAGAAGCTGCAAAAATCGAAGTATTGGCATTATTGAAACAAACCGTACGACCTGAATTTATCAATCGAATCGATGAAATTGTTATGTTCACACCGCTTACTACGGAAAATATTGCCAAAATTGTGGGACTCCAATTGAAAAGTGTGACCAAAATGCTAGCACTGCAAGGCATCACTATGGACGCCACTCCAGAAGCCATCGCTTATTTGTCAGAGAAAGGATATGATCCGCAATTTGGTGCTAGACCAGTGAAAAGAGTCATTCAAAGAGAGGTGCTCAATGAATTATCAAAGGAAATTCTATCTGGTAAAATAACCACGGAAAGCATCGTTTTGATTGATGCCTTTGATGGGAAATTAGTATTTAGAAATCAAACGGAATTAATTTATTAAAAATCTAGAAATATTTAAGCTTATGAAAACCAGTCGAAAGGCTGGTTTTTTTTATGACCAACTTCTTCTGGAAAAAACTGACTAATTCAATTGCTGTTTTTTAATTAGCCCAAAAAAACTACGCAAAAACGCATTACAATTAATTTACAAATTCACAAGTTGGAAAATGCAGAATTGGAAAATTACACGAATTGGCTATAAAACAGAGTTAGTTTGCTTTTTTATGCAAGCTAAGTGCTAGTTCAATTTTTTCTTTGCTGCTGATACAAACTTTCGGATTCAGTTTAATGGCAATAAAACGTACGCTACCGTCGTCCAAAACCTCCTGAGTTACCTCCGCTTAGTCTGTATAGAAAACGACATCAATACCGTTTTGGCCGCAAACATATAAGTGAGACATCATGTGACAGGAAACTACACTACTTAATAAAAGATCTTCAGCATTGTACAAATTAGGATCGCCTTTGAAAGCTTTGGCAGCCGAGACAAGCAGAACAGCCTTGCTAGCAATTGATATGGAATGACTTTTAGAATAGGTCGACTCCTGATTTTTAGAAAAATCCAGTTTAATTTGGCTTTAAAAATGTGTTTGAACCACATAATTATTTTTATTTCAAAAGTAACTAAAAACGGAACGATTAAAAAAGAAAGGTTTTGAGTGAACCGAAACTAAAATTTCTCCATTTTATAAATAGAGTAATTAAAAAAAGTTTTAGATTCGCAGGAATAAACAAGCAAAGCGCTAGAACAAAATTTTTTCCATAAAAAAATAGTTCACCGCAGTTACTAAAACAATAAAAATGGCATCAGGTTTTTTCGCATTATTAGATGATATCGCTGCAATGATGGATGATGTTGCAGTTATGAGTAAGATTGCAGCAAAAAAAACAGCTGGAATTCTAGGCGATGATTTAGCTGTAAATGCAGAGAAAGCTTCAGGATTTATGTCCTCTAGAGAATTACCCGTTCTTTGGGCAATAGCAAAAGGCTCATTCCTTAATAAAGTAATCATTTTGCCCATTGCCTTTCTTCTAAGTGCATTTTTGCCTATTGCCGTAATTATAATCTTAGTCCTTGGCGGACTTTATTTAGCTTATGAAGGCGCCGAAAAAATATACGAATTCTTCTTTCCACATGCCCATTTGAAACCTGAAATTTCATTAGAGCCGTTAACAGAAGAGCAAATTTTAGCATTCGAAAAAGAAAAAATAAAGTCAGCCATCGTAACTGATTTTATTTTGTCCGTAGAAATAGTAATTATTGCGTTAGGAACTGTCATTGGCAAACCCATTTCATCTCAAATAGTGGTAGTTTCCATCATTGCGATAATAGCAACTGTAGGAGTTTATGGCATTGTAGCGCTTATTGTACGAATGGATGAAGTTGGTTTAAAACTAATGCAAGTGAGCTCCAAGGAGAATAGTTTTACTAAAACGATAGGAAATTTAATGGTACAAGCGTTACCTAAAGTGATCAAAAGTTTATCGGTTATAGGTACTATTGCCCTATTATTAGTAGCAGGAGGTATATTTGTACATAACATCGATTTTTTACATCATATTTTACCTCAAATACCTTCTATTATAACCGAATTTATAATCGGGCTCGTAATTGGATTTCTTGTTTTGGGAATCGTAAACGTGTTCAAAAAGATTTTTAGTAAAAAGTAAGTCGCACAAAAAAAACACGTTTTGCGAAGCGCAGCACTTTATAAACAGTACCTAAACACCAGTCCAACAGCTGGTGTTTTTTTTTTTTAGAAATACTAGTATTTGCTTTTACTTTACCTGCCTGTATAGTTAGGACAGCCAAAACATTTTTTATCTAGGTTAAACTGATAGGTTAACGATAATTCATAAATACCACCCGTTTTTCCAATTTTAGAAGTATTTAAATCATAAGAGACTCCTAATCGCAGATGATCGTATTGCAAGCCGGTAAAAAGGTTAACCGATGTTAACAAATGGCTATTGATTCCATTTTTAGCAGGGTTCGTTACAGCAGTAGCACCAAAAAACATTTTCTCGAATAAGATCGATGTTCCTATATCCAAGCGATTATAACGAGCTTGTTGCATATAATTAGCAGTTACAAACATTTTAGTCGCATATGGAAAGAATTGAACATCGATATAATTAGCCAATAAAAATTCATATCCAGTGCTTAAAGAGAAAAAGGTGTTCAACGGTATATTACCATCTTGAGTGAAGGAAATATTTGGTTTATTTAAGTGCTTCATAGACAGGCCAATCCACATATTTTCAGTATTAAAAACCATCCCTGCTGTAGCATCAAAAAAGCTAACTTTATCGTTTAACAAAAGTGGATCTATAGAGCTGGTATTTATAATCCCTGATCTAATGTTAATCTGATCTTCCAATAGTAAATTTTGAAATGCAAATGATTTAAGCCCAAACCCAACTTCTATAGCAGGTCTAAATTCCCAATCATCACTTATTCTTACTCGGTATGCATAATTCGCATTGACTTGCGAAAAATTATAATTAGTAACATTTTCTCTTTGATTTAAAACACTGATACCAAAACCACTATTCATACTTTCGTTCCAAGTATTGATAAAAGCATAGTCTGTAGTAATTTTTAAATCTAAATCCGGCCACTGTTCTCGATGGATTATACCGGTGTAGGTGGTTTCCATGAAGCCTGAAAAACCTGGATTTAAGGTTTCAGGAATTAGAAAATATTGCGTAAAAACGGGATCTTGCGCTCTTAATGTGGAGTAAAAGAAACACAAAATAAGTATGATAAATAGTTTAATCTTCATTAGTGGATTCGTTACTTTTATTTAATTAATGTGAAAGCACCATCTTCGATTATGGTGTGGTTGTAAAATGTTTTGGCGCTAAGTTTAAAAAAGTAATTCCCATTTTCAGCATCTAAATCATTAACCTTCCCGTTCCATCCTTTTATAGTTTGCCCAGTTTCGCTGTAGATGACACTTCCCCAATAGTCATAAACCGCTAAAGTCATTTCTATAAACCCCAAGAATACAGGAGCAAATGAATCGTTTGTACCGTCATTATTAGGCGTAAATGCATTTGGCATTATTAGGCTGTACCCCTTTTCAACATTCACTGTAGCCGTATGTACATATTGACAGCCAAAAGGATACGTAACCGTTTGCTTAATAGTGTAAGTTCCGACTCTAGTATAAATATGTTTTGGATTTTCCTCGTCGGAAAAATTACCATCACCAAAATCCCATGAAATTTTTGTAAAATCTCCCGTGGCTAGGTTGGTGAATAGTATCGGATCAAAAATTGAATACAAACCATAAACATCATTTCCGTACGAACTAGTTTCGAAATTAGCTATACCTAGAACTGGTGTAGCTACATTATAGGTACTATTTGCAGTGCAACCAAAGCTATCCGTGACAGTAAAAATAATCAAGCCATTATTATTTGTGTTCATTATTTCATTGTTCACTCCGGTAACTACACCATCAGACCAGCTTAATTGGTATGGAGGAACACCTCCTTTGACATTTCCTATAAATGTTTCTTTCACATATTTTGTAGCGCAATCAAAATTAGTACGCACTTCAATGGTAGGTGTCAATTGTTCGAATCGAATAATCTTCCAAGATTGCAATTTTTTACAACCCTTGGCATCCGTTACCGTTACGGTGTAATTTTCAGGTGGAAGATTCTGTAAATCCTCGGTTGTAGCTCCATTAGACCAAGAATATGTAAATGGAGGCGCGCCGCCAGTTACAACCAAATTGATTGCTCCAGTATTCGCGTCCAAACAACTTAAAGGATTTGAAACATCAGCTCGTAATTCTATTATTAAAGGTTCAACAATGAGGAAAGTTTCTTTAATTTTACAAAATTTACCATCTGTAATGGTTACAGTATATTTTCCGGGTCCTATGTTATTTCGATCTATACCAGCGGTTGGATCATCTTCCCAAACTAAAGTAACAGGCGCTTTCCCTCCAATAAGATTCAATCGAATGTAAGCGTCTTTTGCTCCAAAACATGAAATCTGCTTTACAGTTGGATTTATCGTAAAAACCGGCGCATTGCCAATGGTTATAATAAAAGCTTTTTCACAGTTTAATGCGTCTGTAATTGTGATGGTATATGTACCCGCTGATAAATTATTTTGAACACGTCCCGTACCTAAATTACTCCATTTTATTTGGTACGGATTGCCTGTTGCAAAAGGAATTCCTCCTGTAATATTGGTAATCGTAATCGAAGCATTTGCATCATTGTAACAAGCTATCTCTGTTTTTGAAAACTCTAACCGTATTTCATTATTTTGAAGTAAAATTACTTGCAAGTTATCTGTACAGCCAGAATTATCTGTAACTGTTAAATTATAAGTTCCGGCTGCTACATTGCGTAAATTCTGATTTGTATTGCTGTATCCATTTGGTCCCGACCAATTGTATCTATAATCAAAAGCACCAGGTGCAACTTCTGTAGCTCTACCGCCTGTTGTAACTATATTAATTTCACCAGTAAAATCACCATAACACAAAATATTCACTTGACTTACAAGTTCTACCTCTAACAAAGGTGGCTCAATAATTGTAAAAATTTCGGACAAGGTGTCACAATTGTTCGCTTCCGTAATGGTTACTTTGTACGTTCCTGGAGACAAATTACTAAGATCCTCAGTTGTGGCAAGAGGGTTTCCATTTCTAGTCCATACAAAGGCATAAGGCAGAGTTCCACCCGTAGTTGTTAATGAAACCTTTCCATCATTTAATCCAAAACAAGATATATCATTTTTAAATCCAGAAAAACTAAATTTATCTGGTTCTCTAACCGTGTAACTTCTTGTAAAAGGACAAGTACCATTATCAATAACTCTTAGATTATAAATACCTGGTTTCAGACCAGAAATAGCTTGATTCGTACTAGTAAAGCCATTAGGTCCAGTCCATGAAAAAAGATAGGATGGCCCTGTTACAAAAAGGATACCGCCGGCTACAGCAATACTGATGGCACCATCATCAGACCCAAAACAAGTTGCGTTTTTAATGGTTTCAGCCACATTTATCAATGGATTGACCGTTACTGTAACCGTAAAATTAGGCCCAGAACAGCTCCCTGCGATAGGTGAAACGGTATACGTTACTGTTGCTGGATTATTCGTAGTGTTGATTAATGTTTGACCAATGCTCGTTGTAGGTGATGCTTGTGAAGATACACCACTTACCGAACCTGAAGGATTCACAACAGGGTTTGACCAAGTGTAAGTAGTATTGGATGGAACATTATCAGTGCCATTAGTAGTAGGCCGAATTAGAAATGATCCACCGCTACAAATTTCGGCTGATTTTGGTGATATGATAGGAGACAATACCGTATTTACCGAGAAATTTCTCGTTTGAGTTTTCGTTCCACAGCTATTAGAAACACTAAAAATAGCTTGATAATTTCCACTTACAGCATAATTAATGGATCCTGGATTGAGTAAGGTCGAGGACGATGGCGTTCCACCTGGAAAACTCCATAGATAAGTCAGTTCAGAACTTGGAGCACAACTTTCTACCACTGTGCCTACAGGATTAATTGTTGCCGAATTACAAAAATCTGATATGGGATTTAAAGTAGTAACTGGCTTTTTCTTAACCTCAATTATTTCCGTTTTATATTGGTCGATTCCACAGGAATTTCGGCTTCTTAATCTAAGATAATACGTCCCAGGCGTAACAAAATTAATCACTGGATTTTTTGAAAAGGAGTTGGTACCATTTGTAAAAAACCATTGCTCAGGTCTTTTACCACAAAAGCCTTCAAAATAATTAGTGATTTCCCAATAATAACTTTCCGTACCACAACTTTGTCGCGTATCCGTGGTATTGGTGATCTGTAAATCTGTTCCTGCACACGCTCTAGCAAAAGTAAAAGTCGGTTGTAAAATAGGCTCTATACAAATTGTTCTGGTAACCGTTCTTCCTATACCACAAGGTGTTTCTGCAAACAATGAAATCGTATACGTCCCCGGTGTTGTGAAGACATGACTAGGATTGACCTGTCTTGAAATTGGAGTTCCATCACCAAAATTCCAAGTATACACATTAAATGTGCTACAGTCATTAGTATATCCTGCAATCGTATTATTATTAAAAAAAACTGACGTATTGGCACAAGCAATATTAGTAACGCTAAAATCTACAATAGGCACATCTAAAATAATGATTGGACCAGCAGTTAGGAAAGTACTACCACAGGAAGTGGTTATGGTTAGTCCAACAGTGTTGCCTGAAGGACAGTTGAAGCGTGTAAAAGTATGCGGAATAGGAAAGTTTTGGGAGGCAGACGGATTGATCCTATTATAATAAACAGAGGCTTCCAGTTGGGCTTGAGTATAATTTCGAATGGTGCCATCTCCATAATTAACGGTATAATTCGTGTCTGAAGGATTGAGTGCCCACGAACCTATAGCAAAATCCATTGGAGCAACTGGAATACAAAAATTAGTAGTATTACCAGGAGCGATGAGAGCTCCTATTGGATTATTTGAGTTTTTAACTACATACGTGATTGCATTAGTACAGCCGTTAGTACCTACAGCTGTTATAATCATATTAAATGATCCTAAACGCATATAGGTATGCATTCTGGGAAAGGTAACATTTGTTTCAACAGTCCCATCTCCCCATTCTATATTATAGGAGGCAATACATGAAATTGAACTGGAAGAATTCCCTACATTAATTGTATATCTAGGATCCGAATTATTATCCCCACATTTTTCGAAAGGAGCACCTGTACCTGAAGATGGATTTAAATTTACAAATTTCAAATCTGGCTTTTGCTTTACCAAAACAACTTTTGTGAGGGACGTACTCACGCCGTTGCGATCAGTAACAGTTAGTTTTACATTGAAATTTTGAGTTCCACAACCAACAGCTGTAAAAATATGAGTGGGATTAGCAACAGTAGATACACCTCCATCTCCAAAATCCCATTGGTAAGTATAAGGAGCATCGCCACTTATACTTGAAGTAAATGTTATTGGAGTACCAGAACAACTACCATCATTATTATAAACAAAAGTAACAACAGGCGCTACTAATTCAATTTTATAAGTTGTAGAGTGCATTTTTTTGTCATGGCTTGGATCACCTGTTTTACTATTTGCAAAAACCGAAACAGCCACTAATAAAAAAAAGATATGTGCTAGAAGATAAAGATTCCTCACGTAATAAAATTCGTTAATTATGGCGCAAAAGTATCTATTTTTTTTTGAACTTATGAAGATTTCAATTCATATTATTTAGTTTTTTTTTATAATACATATCTTATAAGTAAAAAAGATAGCAATACACACGCAATTGTCCATATTACGTTACAACAAACCCATTAAACACACTTGTTTCAATCTAAATTCTATTTTTCTGAGTAGCTGATAACTTTATCGCTATTTTCAATTGACAATATTTTCAATTCTTTATAAAAATTAAATCACTGCTATCCGAAAGTTTTGAATAAAACTTAAAAATACTTTGTTAGGTATTGTATTTGTTGAGTCTTTTTTTTTTATTGAGAAAATAAGTCAGGTTTAAATATGATTTTGTTTTGGTTAATTACTTTCTTAGCCCCTTCATTTACTTGATTGCAGACATATT